>JAEWPL010000293.1 GCA_023460615.1 Pseudomonadota bacterium
AAGTACCGCGACCAACTTTTTTGTCATCTACATTAGTTTTTCTATCTAGTAATACGGCTGTGCCATTTAAGCTTTGTGCTTCAGCTTTTGCCATGGCTCTAAAGTTTAAGTTAAAGCAACATACTAATACTACTAAAGTTAAACACAATAGCGCATAGAAGTTCCATGGAATGGTTGCCAAAAAAGCACCAATATCAGAATCAAAAGCTTTGGTTTCTTTTAAGTTAGAGCCTACAGCTGCTGCCCAGGAGGAAACAGGAGCAATAATACAAATAGGAGCTGCAGTAGAATCGATAATATAAGCAAGCTTTGCTCTTGCAATCTTATATTTATCGGTAATAGGGCGCATTACAGTGCCTACGGTTAGGCAGTTAAAGTAATCGTCGATAAAGATAAAAGCACCTAAAGCTGAGGTTGAAAGTAGGGCAGACTTGCGACCCTTAATCTTTTTAGTAGCGTACTCACCATAGGCTTTAGTAGCACCAGATAAGTAAATTACATAAACTAAAGCGCCTAATAAAGAGCAGAAGAGCACGATATTTAAATCAAACTTATTGCCCATTACAGAAATAGCACTTTCAAGGGGAGTGGTAAGTAGATTACCATCAATACCTATAGTGTAAATTACGGTACCAGTTAAGATACCAATAAGTAGGGATGAGAATACCTCTTTTGTTAGTAGTGCAAGCACCACTGCGATGATTGGTGGAAGTATGGATAACCAACCAGCATTAATAGATTCCATATAAGCTCCATAAGTAAACTTGTGGTGCATATTATACAGTGAAACTAATATAATGCCTAATTTTGACCTAATTTGGTGAAAATATTATAGAGTTGGGGCTTGAGATGAGCTTGCATCTGCTGTAGGTGCAGACTTATCCTCAGCCTTATTAGAGTGGTATAATTTTTCTTTGGATAGCTCTTGTTGAGCTTCATTTAATTGTTGACGAGCTTGAGAGGCTACCTTTCTATCCTGAGAAGAAGGCTCTGCAGGAGCATTAGCTGCGTTAATCACTACTTTCATCTTCTCAACGGTTTTCTCAGGAGTTGATTCTTTACCCACATCAATATTTACATGACCATCGGTGACATAAGATTTACCGTCTGGTCCTTTTTCATATTCATATTGAGGAGCTCCAGCGTAAGAGCCACCAGCTGCCTTATGAGCATTCTCATGCACTCTAACTTCCTCATCACGAGCTTTCATTTGATCGACTTTGTTCTGCTCTTCATCGTCTAGATACTGACCGTTTTGCTTTTTGTCATTACCTTTAGATTTGTATTCTTCTTGTGCTTTTTCAGTCTTTTTATCTTGTTCAGTTACATTTTTATCATCAGACTCATCCTTATTAAAGATAGTATCTGGCAAGGCGTAATCTTTATTTTCGTCTGCTTTAACAGCTGAAGGTTGATTCTCAAGATAAGCACGTAATGCTTTTGGAAGTTTTTTATTGTTAGCATTAAAAGAATGTTGAGACTGCGTGTCCCTTGATAAGGTAACTGCATCGTCTTGAAGAGTGTTTTGCTTTTTCTCGTCTTGCTCTTTTTGACCTATTAAAGACACATTAACTCTATGATCCTGAAAAGCTTTTATTTCAGAATTGTCATAGACATGGTAATTAGTATCAATCAAAGACATAGAAAACCTCTTATAAGTTATCTTTAATAACGGCAATCAAAAATTAGAACTTTAGTAAATTTTGAAAAAAAGTGAAAAAATTTTTTTAAGAGGATATTTGTGGTGAGAAAAAGCTTATTGGTAAGCTTTTGTGCTCCATAAAAATTAAGGAGGCCTAAGCCTCCTTAATCTACGAATCAGTTTAATTAAACTGATTCATTGAACATTACAGAGATAGACTCGTCGTTGTTAATTCTACGAATTGCCTCTGCTAGAGTAGATGCTAGAGAAATGTATCTAAACTTACCTGTAGCCTTGAACTTCTCAGTTGCAGGAATTGAGTTAGTTACCACGATAGTGTCGATAACGCTATTCTTGATATTCTCATAAGCACTGCCAGATAGTACTGGGTGAGTACCATATGCGATAACTGACTTAGCACCACGTGCCTTTAGAGCAGCAGCTGCTTTACATAGAGTACCACCAGTATCAATCATATCGTCAACAATGATACACTCTCTGTCCTTAACTTCACCGATTAGGTTCATAACCTCTGATACGTTAGGACGAGGACGACGCTTATCGATAATAGCGATATCAGCATCATTTAATAATTTTGAAATAGCTCTTGCACGAACCACACCACCCATATCAGGGGAAACAATGCAAGGGTTCTTTAAATCTAAGCTCTTCATGTCTTCAACAAATAGCTTTGATGAGTAGCAGTTATCTACAGGTACATCGAAGAAACCTTGGATCTGTTCTGCATGAAGATCAACGGTTAATACACGATCAACACCAACACTTGATAATAAATCTGCTACAACTTTTGCTGTAATAGGCACACGTGCTGAACGTACACGTCTATCTTGACGAGCGTATCCAAAGTAAGGAATAACAGCAGTAATACGACCAGCTGATGCACGACGTAGAGCATCTACCATCACTAATAACTCCATTAAGTTGTCATTAGTTGGTGCACAAGTTGATTGAATAACAAAAGTGTCGCAACCACGAACACATTCATTGATTTGAACGTGAACTTCACCATCTGAGAAGGTATCAACTGTTGCGTCAGCTAGATTTGTATAAAGACATTTTGCAATTTCATTTGCAAGCTCTGGTGTTGCATTACCAGAAAAGAGTTTTAAATCAGACATTGGATATCTCGATTAAGTATGTTAGGTTGATTTGATGGGCACATGATAAACGAAAAAGTGTACTTTTATCACATTATCCTAAAAAAAAGTTGATAAACGATAATAAGTACACTTTACACGTGCCTAAACTCTTAAAGCTTAGGCATTAAAGAATTTACTGATGAGTAGCAGACTTTTCTTTTCTAAGTTCTGCTGCTACTAAAGCTTGATTTCGCTCTTTGCGTTTTTGTTTACGTACAGTCAAGATCCATGAACCAAAGGCAAACATAGAAACAACTAGCACAATTACTGATGCTAGAGCGTTAATCTCAGGTGACAAACCACGACGAACGCTTGAGAAAATCAGCATTGGCAAGGTTGTAGAATTTGGACCTGCCACAAAGCTTGTAATCACTAAATCGTCCATTGACATGGTAAAGGATAGTAAGAAGGCAGCAATCTCTGCAGGCATAATAGCTGGCAGAATAATTACAAAGAATACCTTCATAGGACCTGCACCTAAGTCTTTAGCAGCTTCTTCAATAGAGATATCAAGCTCAACTAAACGTGATCTGATAACTACAGTAGCGTAAGCAGAGCAGAAGGTTACGTGTGCAATCCAAATAGTTATCATGCCACGGTCTGAGAACACCGGAATGATATCGCCTAAAGTTACAAATAATAGCAATAGGGCTAGACCTGAAATTACCTCAGGTAAAATCATAGGTGCAGTCATAAAGAGTAAGAAAGCACTTTCACCAAAGAAACGGTGCACTCTTACCATTACAAAGGCAGCTAGAGTACCGATTACTACAGAGGCAATTGCTGAGAAGAAAGCAATGGTCAAAGAGATCCCCACAGCAGTGATAATAGCAGTGTTGTTAAACAGTGCTTGATACCACTTAAAGGAGAAATTAGTCCATACAGTAACCATCTTTGATTCATTAAATGAGTACACAACCAAGGTCATAATTGGTAAGTACAAGAAGGTTAATGCCAAGGATAAAATCAACACACGTAGCATTAAGCTCTTAGTTTCTTTTTTAATGTACATTATGCCTTGCCTCCAGACTTACGTTGATTCTTAAAGAACCAAATAATAGGAATTGCCATGATAGTTAACATGGTGATAGCAACGGCTGAAGCTAATGGCCAATCGCGGTTGTTGAAGAACTCTTGCCATAAAATTCTACCGATTAAGATAGAATCCTTACCACCTAATAACTCAGGGATTACGTACTCACCGATGGCAGGAATAAATACCAACATAGAGCCTGCGATAATACCACTGCGAGTTTGAGGTACTAGGGCTTTAAAGAAAGTCTTAATAGGTCTACAACCTAAATCCTGAGCTGCCTCAATTAAGCTGTTATCAACCTTCATTAAAGCAGAGAATAAAGGTAATACCATATATGGTAAGTAGCAATACACAATACCAATATAAACAGCTAAATCAGTTTGTAGCATGTGAATAGGACTATCAATTACACCTAGTGTCATTAGAATGTCGTTGATAATACCGTCACGCTTTAGAATGGTCATCCAAGCGTAGATTCTAACTACAAAAGATGTCCAGCTTGGCATGATAATTAGTAGGAATAAAATATTGCGGGTTGCACTTTTTGAAGTTGCAAGAGCCCAGGCAATAGGATAACCAATTATCAAACATAGTACTGTTGAGAAAGCAGCTACCTGAATAGACTTTAGGTAGGAGCGTAAATAGGTACCGTCTGGATCAGTGAAAATATCGGTATAGTTTTCAAGATGCAGAATGATCTGCATTGCACCTTCCTCAAAGGTAATAATTGGGGAGTAAGGTGGTATCGCAACTTCAGTAATTGAAAATGAGATCTTGAAAATAATTAAAAATGGGATCAAGAAGAACAAGATCATCCATAAATAAGGTACTAGGATGATAGCTCTTTCACGCCAGGAAATTTTTTTAGCTGGTACAAAGCGTGGTGGTGGTCTGTGACCTTTTGAACCAGGACGCTTTACTGAGCCGTAAGTTACAGCAGCCATTTATTCTATCCTTAGAAGGTTAAAGCGATACAGGATTCAGGATCCCAACTTAGATAAACTCTGTCATCCCAAGTTGGAAGACCAACCTTAAATCTGTCTACGTTAGGTAGAGTAGAGGTAATGATACGACCTGATGGTAGACGTACATAGTAAATAGAAATATCACCAAGGTAAGCAATATTCTCAACAATACCTGAACACCAGTTAGTTTCTTCCTCTGGCTCCTCATGAGAGATATAAACCTTCTCTGGTCTTAGAGCAATAGAAAGTGGCATACCGTCAGCGATGTCGATATCGTGTTGTAACTCAATTGGTCTTTCAAAATCATTGCAGGCAATGATAGAACGCTCAAGACTAGAAGTGGTTAAGGTACACTCAAACATGTTTACAGAGCCAATGAATTCTGCTGAGAACTTACAGTTAGGGTTCTCATAAATCTCACGAGGACCACCAATTTGTACGAACTCACCACGGTCCATAATCGCAATTCTGTCAGCCATGGTCATAGCTTCTTCTTGATCGTGGGTAACCATCAAACAAGTTACGCCAACAGAGTTAATAATGTCTACTAACTCTAAACGCATTTGTTCACGAAGTTTTTTATCTAGAGCACCCATAGGCTCATCAAGTAATAATAAACGAGGCTCTTTAGCTAGAGATCTTGCCAAAGCTACACGTTGTCTTTGACCACCTGACAATTGATAAGGTTTTCTGTCAACGTACTCTTCCATGTGTACAAGCTTTAACATCTTATCCACACGCTCGTTAATCACGTCTTTAGGTAATTTTTCTTGCTTTAAACCAAAAGCGATGTTTTGTCTTACGGTCATATAAGGGAATAGAGCGTAAGATTGGAACATCATATTTAAAGTACGCTTGTATGGTGGTAAATCAACAATATCCTCACCATCAAGAATGATGTGACCTGCTGATGGATGCTCAAAGCCTGCAAGCATACGTAAAAGAGTAGACTTTCCGCAACCTGAAGATCCTAAAAGGGCAAAAATCTCACCTTCATAGATAGTAAGATCTACGTTATTTACTGCAGTAAAATTAGTAAAGTTCTTGGTTAAACCTTGAATTTGCAAAATAGGTTTTTTGTTTTGCTCCATAGGTGAAGCTTTTTTGCCTGGTAATTCGCCAGGTAGGTGTGCCTGTTTTGAAACAACTGTATCGCCAGGTTTTACGGTACTCAAAGCAGTATTGCTTTGATTTTGTGGTGTTGAATTTTCCACGTTTGAATTTCTCCTAAAAAAAGAGCAAAACAAATAAATTATTTTTTTCGTGATCTTAAAGGAAAAGTAAAAGTAGTCAATGATTTTTTTGGTATCATGACTAATATAAACTAGTTTATTTTTTTTATAGCTAAGGTTAAGCTTTTAACTATCTGAATTATAAAAAGAATTAGCTTAAATACATTTTTTCTTAGTGAAAATAAATTTAGTTAAATTTTTGTAAACTTAATTTGATGTTTTAGATATGGAATTTGTAAATCGAGTTAATGATACCGATCTTTTATATGGTAGTAGCCAAGAAAATGATATAGGTCGATACATCAAATACTATGGCGGCACTAAAGTTTTAATTAACTATGCTAAAGGCAATGAGAAGGTAGTAGGGCTTATTGATAAAGTAAAGCGATCTTTAAGATCTGCTGGTATCGATTACGTGGTTTATAAATCAACTTGTCCAAAAGCTGATATTGATGATGTTTATGAAGGTATAAATCTTTGTAATATTGAAAATGTTGATTTTATTTTAGCTATTGGTGGCTATAGTGAGTATTCTTGCTCAAAGATCATTGCTACCGCTTTAAAGTTTAGGGGAAACTACTTAAACATCTTTAAAAAAGATACAGAAATTGAAAAAGCATTGCCTTTTGGTGCTATTTGTACCTCAGTTATTGGAGGCTCGGTATTTTTAAAACAAGCAACCGTTTGCCATAAACAAGAAGACGGGCAACTTGTGATGTATAAGCTTGAAACAGATGCAACTAAACCTAAGTTTGTAATCTATTCCCCTGATTTATGCACCTATGACAATCAGAATATCAAGTTGTCCACTGTTAGGATCTTTTGTCTTTTAATGTACCGCTATTTTAGCAATCATAAATCACATGATTTATCCGACAATCTCTCTTTAGGTGCCATAAGAACTCTAGTTTCTCAAGTAGATAAATTAGAAGATGATCCTCACGACATTGAGTGCATTGAAAATATCTTAAATACCAGCTTTTTTGCTAATATTAACTTTGTTTATACTCAAGTTGACAAAGCAACTTTACTTGAATTAGCTCAAGCTGTGGAGTGTGTTTTTGATTGTTCTTTTGAAAAAGCTTTAGCTTTAATGACTAGTGCTTATCTTGAATATAATATCAAAACACATCAAGACAAATTTATGAAGTTAGCCTCTCAAGTCTTTAATGTTGAGTATGATTTTTATGATCCTGCTAGGACTGCAAGGCAGACTTTAGAGAAAATCAGAAAATTCATTAAAAGACTTGGTTGTCCTATCAATTTTAAAGATATCAATGCTGATGCTAAAGATATCGAAAGAGTATTAAATAAATTAGGATTTCCAGCTATTAAAAAACTTGATACTCAAGAGCAACTTACCCAAACAGATTGTGAGGTGTTGTTGTCTTTAACTATTTAGTGGTTAAATTGATAGGCTAGCATCAACAAAGTATTTGTTGATGCTAGTAAAAATTTAGATTTGTTTTGGCTTATCACTATTGTCAGAACTGTTGTCTAAACTATCTTCTGTTTTAGTTTTAGACTTTTTCTCTTTAATAGTAGTTTCAAAGTCGCTCTTTGAAGAGTCGTCTTCTTTAAGATCTTCTTTTGCAAGTTTGCCTTCAATACTAGATTTTTTCTCATCTGTTTTATTGTCTACAATCTTGATATGAGCTTGACTCTTTTTAATCTTAGCTTCTTTTTTCAAAGCCTTAGTTTTTTCTTCAGAGTTGCTATTTAAAACAGACATAGCTTCATCAGTGGTCTCTTTAATAGTATCAAACTGATCTTCAGGACCAATCTCTTTCATTAAAAGATGGATAAAGGTTATCATATCATTAAAGAAAGTCTTATCTACATGCTCAAAAGCACGATACAACTCACCACCTTTGTAACTGAAGGTCACACCAGGAGCTGACAAATTGTAGAAAGTAGATACAGGAATTGGGCACTCGTCTTTTAGTGCTTTTAAAGCCATATCAATGCCTACAGGACGAATAAAACAGTTATCGTTAGCAGGGCATTCATTCTCAATATTTAATTGATGACTATGATCTTTATTAAACTCCTCAACCGCACGATTTAACTTAATGTAAATCTCTCGGTCTTGAGCATTATTGCGTCTTAATTGTTGTTGTGGAATAAAGTCATTACCAAAGAATATCACCACAGAAGGTCTTGGTAATCTAGCAAGTTCATTCAAGCGCTCAATTACGGTTTTGATGATATCGTGGTTTGATAAATCCTCATTAGCGCATTTTTGAATTAAGCCTTCAATGGCTGATTTTAAATTGCCTTTATAATGATAACTTGCTCTCATAAACAAATCAGAGAAAGATAAAACCTCAGCTTCTCGAGTAGTGTTAAAAGGCTCAAGATCATTGATCTTACAGAAAAGGTTTTCTCTGTCTTCCATATAGAAAGCAGACTTTTCAATGGCGCTTGCGCAAACCTGTTTTTAGTTCTCTAATAAATCTAGGAGGTTTAAGTTAATAAAAGGGAAGTTGTAACTTAAATGCACTACATCAGGCGTATTAGGTGAACGGTTGTTGTAAGAGTGCAAATAATTGAAAGTAGGCGCAATGGCACTACGAGAAATATTCTGCGTGATCTTTGCATTAAGCTCAATTTCTTCAATGATTTTTGAAGCAATTAAGGTAGGGGAGAAGCCTTTAAAAGGCTGCTCTGAGTCAGTACCTTCACCTAGAATGTAGAAACCAGCTTCAACTTTACCCATGTTTGCAGTGTAAATACTAATGTTGTTAGGATCTTTATTAGTAGATTCTGGCTTAAAAGATAAAGCTAAAGTTAACTCAATGTTCTCATCATTAATGATGTTATGAATATAAGGAAGGCAAGTACGGATACCACAGTGTCCATCTAAAGATTCACTGTTACATACAAATATCAAATTGCAAGGTAATTCCCACAATCTTTCAGTGTAGTACTTAAGCAAAATTAACATGCCTGCAATAGGCGATTTGTTTTCAAAACTACCTAAGCCGTAAATGTTGTTATCATTCTCAAGATCTTGCTTTTGATTTTGAGTAATAGCAATATTCTTTAATTTGTTTTTAAGCTCTTCTGATTTGAAAGCATAGGACTTTAGAGTACCGAAAACCTCATTTGAGGAGGTATCAGTATTGCAAAGTACTACTAAAGTTTGAGTAGTAAGTACATCACGTCTTACAAAAGCGATAAAAGAGTGATTCTTTTGATCATCATGAGTGATGTATTTTAAAAAGTTTGGGTGATTTTTAAAGTAGGTAAATTCAGAAACCGTATTGTAGATGGTTCGGTTAATGATTTCATCACCATTGGTTCTAGTGATACTAGGTATAGCAATCAGCCACTTTAAAACGGCTAATGACTCTTCGCAAAAATCTTCTTCACTTAACACGATATGTCCTTTTATTCTTGGCGTATAGCTAGGGCATTTTTATACAATTCTGACTTTAACACCATTACAGTGTCATCAAAATGTTTTTTTAAACTCTTAGCAACTTCAGGGCTTCCTGATGGCAAGTCTACTTTTAAAGGATCAACTGCACGTCCATTTACGTGCACCTCATAATGAAGATGAGGACCTGTAGAATTGCCTGTATTACCTGACTTTGCAATCATTTGACCTATATAAACTTGTTGACCTTTTTGTACATCAAATTTAGATAAGTGCATGTAAACTGTCTTATAACCACCCTTATGGGAAATAATTACGGTATAGCCACCACCACGCATGTAACTTGCGTAAGTTACCACACCATCAGCTGGAGCATAGATAGGAGTACCGATTCTTAATTTGAAATCCACACCATAGTGAGGACGTATTCTCTTGTTAATAGGGTGGTAACGCTTTAAATTAAATTGGGAATTAACCACAATTTGACCAGAGATTGGGAAACGTCTAAAAGCACCAGTTTGTGGCTGATAGTCATGCTCTTCATAGAAGATATGTGTCTTAGGGTGCTTGAATAAACTAATGTTACCGTACTTTTGTGAATCAATCACAATTGCACTAATGGAGGCTTGAGTACCAATACCGTTGAATAAGACTCTGAAAGTATCATTAGCTTTAAGTTGTCTAAAGTTAACTTTACCTTGGTATTGATTTTTAATAGTGGCAATTTCGGCTCTAGATAAACCTAAGCGTTTAGCTGCACTATCAAAAGACTCACGTCTATTGATGGTACCGATAATTAAACGAGGTCTAGTTTTATCAAGCTGAAGTTTTCTCTCAAGCTCTGCTTTGGCAGCAAGTTTTTCTTCTTCTAACTTTTTTGCAAGTAGCTGTTTTTCTCTTTCAGCTTTGTTTTTGGCAATCAACTCTTGCTGTTTTAGCTCTCTTTCTTTTTGTGCTTCAATAAAGGAAGGAAGTGTTGTAGATTTTTCTACATTAGTAGGTTTCAAATCTTCAAATTGAGCAAATAAAGTTTCTTTTGATTCAAGATAGGTATTGTTCTGATCATCACGCAAGAAACGTACTTGCATGCCATTAGCCTGTGGAATTGCTATTTCTTGAATATCGTTGTTTGAATCAATTAAAAATTGTATTTTTGTTCCTACCTCAAGATTTAAAGAATCTTTTTTGGCAACCGCCATGATCTTCTTTAACTCGTTATTATCAAGATTGAGGTAGTTAAAAATCTTGTATAAAGAATCACCTTTACGTACTGTCTGTTCATACCATTTAGCATCATTCTTTTGCTCCATGATACGAGCTTGCATTTGTGCTACAGCTAGGGATATTTCTTGTTTTTCATCTACTGAAGTTGTGGTATCAGTTTTATCTTTTTGTGTAGGTTCAATAGCGGTAGCTTTAAATTTCTCTTTTACAGATGGAATGTGAGCACTTAAATTAACTTGTGCACTTGAGTTTGATTTATCCTCTGAGGCAAAACTTTCATCAACATCATTACTTGCAAGTAAGGCTTCAGGTACAATTTCATCATCGTAGTTTTCCTCAGATCCAGCTGTCGAGGCAATTTCTAAGTTTTGTTCTGAAACTTGTTCATTGTTAGTTAAGTAAGCTTGTTCAAACTTTTTGTTTTGTTCGACTCTTCCTGCAGTAAAAGCACTAAAAGGGGAGGCTTCAATAGGAACTAACTGACCAAATGGTAGGGCGAGTAATATACTAATAACACCAATAGAAAAAATACCGAAGACGTGTTTACTTGGCAGTAAAATTGAGCCTGTTTCACGTTCTACAGCTATATAATCTTCAGTTATATTTCTTTTTGTTATTTTAATATTAATCATAGCCTTAAATCTTATCACAATCTACGCTTTATTTTTGTGACTTTACATCTATTTATCGACGTAAATAGGCAAATTATTAGGATCAGCACAGAAAACAATTCACTCATTCGCATTTTGTATTCAGATAAGAATATAACTTTAATATTTGTTAAAATGATATAAACCAAGAAATATTGTAGATATTAGCTATAATTTGAAGAAACAACGGAATTTTATGGTGTCAAAATGCTAAAACAGTTACCAGATTCAAATTCAAGATTTTTATCAATTAGAACAGAAAATTTAGTTTACATTGATAAAACTCGATTTATTGAAAAATATGAGAATTTAAAAAAGTCTGTTAGTTTATTTTTAAGACCTCGTAGGTTTGGAAAGACTCTTTTTACGGAGATTCTGTTTTACTATTACGATCATTCCTTATGTGAGTTAGCTCAAAAACTATTTAAAGGTACTTACATCTACAACAAACCAACCTCATTAAAAAGCTCTTACGGCGTATTACGTTTTGATTTTTCTGGCTTTCAAACAAATCAAGACTTAATAAGCAATGATGTAAAAATGGTTGCAACTATTTTTAAGACAAAAATAGTCGCTGGGATACTTGATTTTTATACTAGGTATCCAAACTACATACCTTTTTACATTAGTGACTATGCCAAAGAAAGGAATATAAAACCTCTAGTCGCAATAAGAAGTTATTACTCTCAAGTAGAGAAGTTTCCAACTTCATCTATGATTATTGAGGACTTTTTTCTTTCTTTAAAAGAGAATGAATTTCCTTACAAACTCATGTTAATTATTGACGAATATGACAACTTTACTAATGATATTTTAAGTAAAGATAAAAAGAGGTTTATAGAGATCGTTAATAAGCAGAGTGAGATGGGAGCTTTTTATAGTAATATTCGCTCTTATCACCAAGAAGGAATTATTGATAGAGTGTTTATTACTGGTATTTTGCCAATAACAATGGATACTCTGATCTCAGGTTTTGTTTCTAGCAAAATTTCTTTTGATCCTAACCTAAATGAGCTAGCTGGGTTTACAGATGATGAAGTTCTTGAGTTGCTTAAGGAGACAGTGGATTTTAAAAAGAGTAAGTATGCAGCTCCTTATCTAATGAAACTCATGAAGAGAAGGTATAACGGTTATAGTTTTGCAAAACGAGCCGAAA
>JAEWPL010000294.1 GCA_023460615.1 Pseudomonadota bacterium
GAAGTAATCTTTACCGTTACTCTATTAGCAATGAATAGAGTGGGTAAACAAAATCTCTATGATATTCTCTCCGATGCTTGGCTTCATACAGGAAGCCCTGATATTGCAGATGTTTGTGCTACTGTTGATGACTTATGGAAATACTCTGAAGGCATTATTTTACTAAATGGCTTTAGAGGTGATATCGCTAATTTCTTAATTACTGACGAAAAAGCTCAACTACAAGAGCGATTAGAAAATTATAAAAAATATTATGGAGATCGTTTCTGCTTTGAAATCACTAGAACCAATCGTGAAGGTGAAGATGATTTTGAAGTAGCTGCTTTAGACATGTGTTTAAAGTATGGTTTTGCTCCAGTTGCCACCAATGACACTAGATTCTTATTAGGTCCAGATGAAGTTCCAAAAGATGGACTTACCGACTACTACGTTCACGATATTCGCGTTTCTATTCAGCAAGGTGTACAAAAAGGTAATCGAGACAACGCTCGCCGTTATTCTCCTTACCAATATTTGCGTTCACCTCAAGAGATGCGTGAAATTTTTGCTGATATTCCTGAAGCTTTAACTAACACAAGAGCAATTGCAGCCCGTTGTAACGTAGAAATTGAGTTAGATAAACCAAGATTACCTTTGTACGATACTGGTGATTTATCTACTGACGATTGCTTAAGATTAAAAGCACATGAAGGTCTTGAAAAGCGTTTAGAGTTCTTATTCCCTGACGAAAAAGAACGTGAGGAGAAGAGACCAATTTATGAAAAACGTCTAGATACAGAATTAGACGTTATTATTGGCATGCGTTTCCCAGGCTACTTCCTAATCGTGATGGAATTTATTCAATGGTCTAAAGCCCATGGAGTTCCAGTAGGTCCAGGACGTGGCTCTGGTGGTGGCTCCTTAGTAGCATATGCCCTTACTATTACTGATTTTGATCCTTTACGTTTTGACTTACTATTTGAAAGATTCTTAAATCCAGAACGTGTTTCCATGCCGGACTTCGACGTGGACTTTTGCCAAAGAAAAAGAGCCTTAACCCTTCAACACGTGGTAGATCACTACGGTAGAAACGCTGTATCTCAAATTGCAGCTTTCGGTACTTTAGCACCTAAAGCTGCTATTCAAGGTGTAGGTAGAGCTATCGGTGTGCCACTAGGTCAAGTGCGCCGAGTTGCAAGTTTAATTCCTGATACTCCAGGTACCACCTTTAAGAGCTGCTTTGGTATTGGAAAAAAAGGTGAAAGCATAGAATCAGTTTCCCCTGATTTTTTAAATTTCTATAACCAAGCAAAAGTAAATGACGATAAAGAGTCTATTGAGCTTATTGACGTTTCTGTAAGACTTGAAGGTGTGATTAGAAGTATTGGTAAACACGCTGCAGGTGTGGTCATCTCTCCTACAAGAATTGCTGAATTTGCGCCTTTAATGCTAGATTCTGATGGTAAGCCTATCACTCAGTACGACAAGAAAGACGTTGAGCACGCAGGTCTAGTTAAATTCGACTTCTTAGGTCTTACCACTCTTACCATCATCGATGATGCAAAGCAGATGATTGATGAAATGCTTGCCAGAGAAGGTAAACCACCTATCAATATTGCAGCTATTCCTTATGACGATCCTGACTCTTACAAGATGCTACAGGAAACTGAGACTACTGCTGTATTCCAGTTAGAATCTACTGGTATGAGAAAGTTAATCGGTAAGATGCAACCGGACCGATTTGAAGACTTAGTTGCTTTAGTAGCTTTATATAGACCAGGACCTTTAAACTCAGGCATGGTGGATCACTTCGTTGATAGAAAACATGGTACCGAGCCTGTAAGTTACCCTCTACCAGATGCCCAAGATTTAGATTTAAAACCAATTCTAGACTCCACCTACGGCGTTATTGTTTACCAAGAGCAGGTTATGCAAATTGCTCAGGTGCTAGCAGGCTACAGTTTAGGTGGTGCTGATATTCTACGTAGAGCAATGGGTAAAAAGATCCCTGCAGAAATGGCTGCTCAACGTGACGTATTTAATAAAGGCTGTCTTAAAAATGGTAAAGATCTAAATATCATGACACAGATCTTCGACCAAGTAGAAATGTTCGCGGCCTACGGTTTTAATAAGTCCCACTCTGCTGCTTACGCTCTTGTAGCGTGGTGGACCTTATATTTAAAAGTACACTACCCTGCTCAATTTTTAGCAGCCATGATGACCGCTGACTGTATGAAAACTGAGAAGCTTATTGCTTACATTGGTGAGTGTCACCGCTTAGGTGTTGAGGTAGATCCTCCTGATGTAAACAACGGTAAATTCTACTTTGGTGTAAATTTACAAGGTCATGTAGTCTATGGTTTCTCTGCTATTAAAGGCGTTGGTGAAAAGCTAGTTGATCATATTGTTGAAGAAAGAGAGCAACACGGCAAATACACAGATTTCTTTGACTTTGTATATCGTGTAGGTACTAACTACTTATCTAAAGGCACTTTAGAAGCCTTAGTAAAGAGTGGCGCTTTAGATAGTATTGGACCTAATAGAGCTCAAATGTTTGAGTCTATTCCTACAGCAATCAAATACGCTAACCAAAAAACTGACAATTTATCAACTGGTCAATTTGACTTATTTGCAGCTTTAGATGATGTCAATGTAAAACCAAATTACGTTAATTGCAGAAATTGGTCTGATAAAGTTCGTTTATTTAAAGAAAAACAAATTCTTGGTCTGTACTTATCTGGGCACCCAATTGATCCTTATAGAACTGAGCTGATTATGTATTGTGGTGATACCAATCTTAATAACCTGATCCCAGGTACTAAAGATCAACCTAATCACTTAGTAATAAGTGGTGTAGTCATAAGCTCTGTTCCTAGAATTTCAGCTAAAGACAATAAGAAATTCTATTCTTTAGTCCTTGATGATGGTTATGCTACTTTTGAATTACCATTATTTGGACCAAATGCAGAAAAGTACTCTGAAATTGAAAATCAGCTAAACAATTTAAAGAAGAAAAAAGCTAAAGCAAATAAGACTAAAGAAGATATTCCTACCCCTTTAATCTTAATTGTTGAAGGTTACTATTTCATTCAAGATGACGGAACTACAAGACTTAGAGTTAAAGATGTTAAGAGCTTAGAGTCTTTACGTATTTTAAATGCTAGAAAGATAACCCTAAACTTTACATCAAAAGTCCTTGAGGAGAATCTTCAAGAAATTGATGAGATTATGCTAAGAAATCGTTTGAATACTAAAGATATCGATCAAGAATTAGCGATTGCTGACGATGAAAGCAAAGTAATCAAAGGTTGCAGCCTAAGTCTCATTATTGACAATACTCTCATGAAAATTCGTGATGACAAATATCGTTTCTTACCAAGCGACGATTTAGTTGAAGGTATTAGAGATTTAGCTGGTTCTCAAAGCGTAAGAATAAGTTTCTAAGACTCTAAGGTAAATTCATAACTTGCAGGCTTTATTTGATTAAAGCTTGCATTTTTTAATTCAAAAAACTCTTCTGTATCAAAAGATTCTTTTGCAAAAGATAAATAGCCATCTTCTGTAGGATCGTCTAGTAAAGAAGCTAAACTTAAAGTTTTTATAGTAGTATTTTTAGGTAGCAAGTAATAAGCTATCTTTTTGTTTTCTAAAGCTATATTGACACTACTTACATCCACAAGTCCCCTACCTGTTACTTTTACAGCACATTCTTTGACTGTCCATAAAGCTGTAAACAAGCTTTGAATATCGTGTTGTTGACAGATAATATCTTGAGTTTTCTTATCGAATAATTTCTTTATTAAGCTCTCAATATTTCTACTCTTCTTACGGTACTCAAGATCAATTCCCTGCTCAACATGTCCTAAAGCTAAAACAATTCTTTGTTTAGAGTGGGAGATATTAAAAAAAGGAAATCTTGCTTCAACAAAGAAAGGTTTTCCATGTTGGCTGTAAGCAATTTTAGGTATAACTTTAATACCATAAAAGTTTTGCAGAGCATAGTTTAATAAAGCTCTGTTTGCTAAAAAGCTTTTAGCTCTAGCACTTGAGTAAGAGCTAGCTTTTTCAAGGTAAGAACAAGGTAGCTTTGATGCTAATAAGAAGGCTTCATCAATGGTACTAGTTACAATTATCATGGTACTAGTCTTGTTTATGCTCTTTTATCATCTTGAAAATAGCAGGATCAACAAACTCCTTATCCTCACTCTTCACATTCTCTGTAGTGGTCTTTTGATGGATATTTTCTTGTTGTGAGGAGTTCTTTTGCTCAGAAGTTTGCTTTTGTTCTTGATTATTTGGCTTTTTAAACCACTTATTAAGTAACTTTTTAACTAAAGTCCATAATAAGAACCAAACTACAAATAGACCTAGACCTACTGCAATTCCTACATACAATTTATCTTGAGTTAAAAGCTCTGAAGATAAACCTAAACCACTTAAGAAATTGCTAATATTTTTGCAATATACAATAGAGCTCCATAGGAAGATGTTGGCAATAAGTAGTGATAGAACACCGAATCTCCTGTTGCGTGGAAGGATGCAAAACAATACGGACAAAACTACAAAAGCTGCCCCTATTCCTAAAAAAAGTGTTTGAGCAAAAGTAAAATTAAGCATAATTCAAAAATATTGATAAAATACTACGCAGTATTTTATCAAAATAAGGGTTGTAAATGTACGTTTCAACTATAGATCCTACAGCTTTTTCCATCGGGCCATTAACCATCAGATGGTATGGATTACTCTTCTCTTTCGGTTTTATCATTGGTTACTGCATCATGCAGTTATTCTTTAAGCAAAAAAAATACAAAACTGAAGATCTAGATAAGCTTTTAGTTTACATTTTTGTAGGTACTGTAATTGGTGCAAGACTTGCCCATTGCTTAATCTATGAACCAGACTTCTACCTCTCAAACCCAATTGAAATTCTAAAAATTTGGAAAGGCGGTTTAGCTTCCCATGGTGGTTGCTTAGGCGTAATTATTGCTGTACTAATTTTCCTAAAAAAGAACAAGTACAACTTCTTAGAGCTTGCAGATATGCTTTGCGTACCAACTGCTTTAGTTTGCTCTATGATTAGAATTGGAAACTTTTGCAATGCAGAAATTTTAGGTAAAGCTACTAACAGCGATTATGGTGTTATTTTTGCAAGAATTGGTGAAACCTTTCCAAGACACCCAGCTCAATTATATGAAGCAATAGCTTACTTTGCTATCTTTGTGCTATTGCTTAGTATTTATCTATTCGTAAAACGCAGACCAAACGGATTGATTTTTGGTTTATTGTTTACTTTAGCTTTCATTGCTAGAATCGCAATTGAACCTTTTAAAGTTGAACAAGCTGATTACAATACCGATTCAATATTCACTGTAGGACAATATCTATCTTTACCATTTGTTGTTTTAGGTATCGTTATTATCATCATCTCCTACAAAAAGTATAAAAAGACAGGAAAATAGTATGGCATTAGAAATTATTATTTTAGCAGCCGGTAAGGGCAAGAGAATGCATTCAGCCTTACCTAAAGTACTTCATAAAGTTGCTAATAAGCCAATGTTGCAACACGTTATTGAGACAGCCTATGCGCTTAATCCAAGATCCATTAACGTGGTAGTAGGACATATGGGAAAAATGGTAGAGCAAATGCTTGAGACTCTACCTGAAGATCTTAAAAAACTTATCAAAGTAGTTTACCAACATGAGCAACTAGGTACAGGTCACGCTGTAAACTGTGCTATGCCTAATATTGATGAGCAATCAGACGTTTTAGTACTCTATGGTGATACCCCTTTAACTCCTGTAGATTTACTTAAAGATTTAGTAAATCAATTAGGTCAAAAAGCTTTATGCGTACTCTCAGCTATCACTGATAAGCCTACAGGTTATGGCAGAATTGTGCGTAATGGAGACTTTTTGAAAGCTATTGTTGAAGAGAAAGATGCTAGTGCTGAGGAGAAAAAGATCAGAGAAATCAATACTGGTATCGTTGTAGGTAAGGCAAGCTTCTTTAAAAAATACCTACAAAAACTTACTAACAACAATGCCCAAGGTGAATATTATCTTACTGATTTAGCAGGTCTTATTGCTAAAGATTCTCCTAAAGATGTAGGTATCACTATTGCGCCTGATTTTGAAATCCTTTCAGGTGTTAATTCTAAAGTTCAGTTAGCTTTTGTAGAAAGATTATTCCAAAAAAGAGCTGCTAATCAATTACTAGAGCAAGGTGTTACCCTAGCCGATCCTAATAGAATTGATATCCGTGGTAATTTAAGTTGCGGTGAAGATGTCTTCATTGATATCAATTGCATTTTTGAAGGTGAAGTTACTTTAGGCAATAACGTTGTAATTAGTGCAGGTTGTATTATCAAAAACTGCTCTATTGGTGATGGCAGCGTGATCTCTCCTTATACCATTATGGAAGATTCCCAAATTAAACAACGTGCAACCATCGGTCCTTTTGCAAGACTAAGACCTGGTAACGTACTTGAAGATGAAGTTCATGTAGGTAATTTCGTTGAGTGTAAGAAAGCTCATTTAGGTGTTGGCACTAAAGCAGGTCACTTATCTTACCTTGGTGATGCAACCATTGGTAAAGATGTTAATATCGGTGCTGGTACCATTACTTGTAACTACGACGGTGCTAACAAATTCAAGACTGTAATTGGTGATGATGTCTTTATTGGCTCTGACTCTCAGTTAGTAGCCCCTGTTACTGTAAACAATGGCGTTACTATCGCTGCTGGTACTACAGTTACAAAACATATCAAGATGACAGATGGTGCTTTAGTATTAACTCGCTCTAAAGAGGTTATTAAAGAAAATTATCAAAGACCACATAAAAAGAAATAATTAGATCTTAACAAAAAGTGCAACAACCGTTGCACTTTGATAAAATTAACACAAGAATAATATTTGTCTTAGGAAAAACGATTTATGTGCGGTATTGTTGGTGCAATTGCTCAAAGAAATGTCTCTCAAATCTTATTAGAAGGTCTTTCAAGACTTGAATATCGTGGTTATGATAGTGCTGGTATTTGTTGTATCAACAACCAAGAACTACGTTGTATCAAAACCACAGGTAAAGTAAAGAATTTAAAAGAGGCCGTTAAAGAGCAAGGTTGTCCTGGTTTTATCGGTATTGCTCATACTCGTTGGGCTACTCATGGTGTACCTTCAGAAACCAATGCTCACCCACATATCTGTGGCAATTTAGCTTTAGTTCACAATGGTATTATCGAAAACTTTGCTGAATTAAAAAGCCAACTTATCGAAAAAGGTTATGAGTTTAAGTCACAAACAGATACAGAAGTTTTAGTTTGCTTAATTCACTACCACCTACAAACAAGTGCTAATTTACTAGAAGCTTTTAAGATTGCATTAAATGAAGTAAAAGGCTCTTTTGGTTTAGCTCTTATTGATAAGAACGATCCTAATACCTTATATGCAGCTCGTTCAGGCTCACCTTTAATTATCGGTTTAGGTATCGGTGAGAACTTTGTAGCCTCAGATACTTTAGCTTTATTACCTGTTACCCGTCGTTTTATTTATCTTGAAGAAAACGAAATTGCAGTTTTAACTACCGACAAGATTGATGTTTTCACTCTAGATGGAACACCAGTAGAAAAGAGTGTTGTAGAATCCGATTTAGATGCAGAGAGTATTTCTAAAGGCAACTTTAGACACTACATGCAAAAAGAAATCTATGAACAACCTCAGTCTCTACAAAATACTCTTTTAGGCAGACTTAATGGTGATGATATCTCTTTAGAGACCGTTGTTGGTATCGATAAAGATACTTTCAAAGACATTAAAGCTATTCAAATCGTAGCATGCGGTACTTCTTATCATGCAGGTTTAGTAGGTAAATACTGGCTTGAGGAATTAACAGGCATTGCAACTAACGTTGAAATTGCATCAGAATATAGATACAGAAAAGCTGTGGTTCAAGACAATAGTTTGTTCATTACTATTTCTCAATCTGGAGAAACAGCTGATACTCTTGCTTCTTTGAGACTTGCAAAACAACAAAAATACAAGAAGTCTTTATGTATTTGTAATGTAAACGGATCTTCCTTAGTTCGTGAGTCCGACTATACCTTATTTACCAAAGCTGGTGCAGAGATTGGTGTTGCTTCTACTAAAGCTTTTACTACCCAATTGTTAAGCTTACTATTACTAGCTTTACTG
>JAEWPL010000295.1 GCA_023460615.1 Pseudomonadota bacterium
TGACTTATCAATAAAGGAAAAGTCTTTACGATGTTTGGTATTACAAAAATCGAATGAAAAAAGATCAAGGTAGATCTGCCTAAAGAAGACAATTTAAATAATGAATATCTACCTAATGAACCTAGAAAACTAAGCATTATAGTTCCTCAATATAATTCTCAGATCCTTTAAGCTTAAAGGCATATGGACCATCAAAATCACCTTGAATAAATTGAATTACTCTAGGATCTTGACTATTTATAATCTCACTTGGGGTTCCTTGACCTAATACCTTGCCCTCAGCAAGGATATAAACGTAATGGGCAATCTCTAAGATTTCCTTAACATCGTGAGTTACCACCACAGAAGTCTTACCTAAAGAAAGATTGATATCTGCTATTAGTTTTACTAAAACACCTTTTGTAATAGGATCTTGACCTACAAAAGGCTCATCATACATAACTAAATCAGGATCTAAAGCAATTGCTCTTGCAAGGGCAGCCCTTCTTGCCATACCACCAGACAACTCTGATGGATATAAATTAGCAGCAGCTCTCATACCCACAGCTTCAAGATTCATCATTACGATATCAAAGATAAGCTTTTCAGGTAGATCTGTATGCTCACGAATAGGGAAAGCTACATTATCAAACACTGTCATATCAGTGAATAGAGCGCCACTTTGGAACAGCATACTCATTCTTTGACGTAACTTGTATAAAGCATTTCTAGACAAAGAATGTACATTGATGCCGTCAAATTCAATAGTTCCTTTATCGGGGGTTAATTGAGCACCAATTAGGCGAAGAATTGTAGTCTTACCAGTACCTGAAGGACCTAAAATTGCGGTTATCTTACCCTTTGGAATATCCAAAGTAAGATCCTTATAAATTTGTTTTCTTTGATATGAGAAAGATACATTCTTTACTCTAATCAAATTATTATCAGTCATTACAAAAATTCCACATGTAGAGTATATACCCCCTATTTTATCAATAATTGTTAAAAAAATTTAGATGCGTTTTCTCGGTTTTTGTTACATGTGTTAACTAAAATCGCTTCCCTAAAATAATTAATGGCATAATTGTTGCTATAATAGAAAAAATTCTCTAGGAGAGCTCAATGCTAAAAATTAACACCTGTTATGGAAAGATAGACTCTGATTTACTAACAAGATTATCTAGCATAAAGCTAGTAGCTTTTGACATTGATGGCTCTTTAACTGACGGTGGCATTTACTATGACAATCATGACATTGAATTAAAAGCTTTCAATGTTAAAGATGGTTTTGGTGTAGTGACTTTAATTAAAGAAGGCATCGAATGTGCTGTTATCACAGGAAGAAATGCCAAATTAACTGAAAGACGCATGCAAGATCTTAAGGTCTCTCATATTATTCAAGGTGAAGCTGATAAAGGCAAAGCTCTTAAAAACCTTTGTCAAAGTTTATCTATAGAGCCTGAAGATGCAGTTTGTTTTGGTGATGATCTAAATGACATGCCAATGTTCAGAATTGCTGGTGTAGTTGTTTGCCCTCAGGATGCACATCCATTTATTAAAAATCATGCCGATTACATTACTACTTTACCAGGTGGACATGGTGCATTTAGAGAGTTATGTGATTTAATCCTGATTGCAAAAGGTATCATGACAGCAGACGGTGGGTTTGTAGATGAACGTTACTAAAAAATCTATATGGCTAGCGTTCATATTTTTAGTTTTATCCCTACTAATTTATATATACGCTAAATCTTTAGTACAACCAACAGTGGTAGATAAAAATTCCTTACCTACTTTCATTGCCACTGATACGGATATGACTATCTATAATTTAGAAGGAAAGATTGATAAAACTATGGTGGCAACTAAAACCACCTACTATGATTCAAAGAATAAGTATTTCTTTGATAATCCTTTGATTTCTAGATATGTGTATGACAAATCTAATATCAATTTATGGCATTTGAAAGGTAATAAAGGAGATATGGTAGTCAATAAAAACGCTACTATCTTTGGTAATGTCATTCTTTATCCAGGTTTTGAAGATGCAACCTTGCAAAAGGTTGAAGCTACAGAATTGTTTTACGATTTTAAGGACAATCTTGTTACTTCAGACAAACTAGTAACAATTTATGGAAAAGGTTTCAAAACACAAGGTACTATCTTTTCAGTAGATCTAAATACCAATGTTATTAAATATAAAGGTCAACCTAATGCAATATTCTACCCAAAAGTTAAGTAAATTACTTTTAGTAGGTTTGTTACTTGTTTCTAGTAACGCTTACTCATTAAAAAATGATACAGAACAACCTTTAAATGTAGTTTCTAAAGAACAAGTAGCTGATTTTAATAGTAATAAAGCAATTTTTTTAGGTAACGTTGTTGCTACTCAGGGTTCTATGGAACTAAAAGCTGATAAAGCAGAATTACTTCGTAATGAACAAGGTGAATTACAAGAAGTTATTGCCTATGGTAAACCTGCTACCTTTAAGCAGCTACAAGACAATGGCAAAGTTGTAAATTCACAGTCTGCAATTATTCATTATTTACCAGAGAAGAATTTACTTATTCTGATTGGTAGAGCAACCATTTGGCAAGATAACTCCCATGTTAATGGTGAAAAAATTGAATATAACACTGTGACTAAGCAGTTAAAAGCAACAAATGATAATAGCCAAGGTGGCAGAGTTCAAAGTATATTTATACCTCAAGAATTTCAAAACGATAAAAACAAAAAATAACTTTGAAAAGAATTTAATTACTTTATAAAAGAAAGAAAACATGAGTGTATTACAAGCTTTCCATTTAAAGAAAACCTATAAAAAAAGAACCGTTGTATCTGATGTCAGCATCAGCGTAGAAAGTGGTTCAATTGTAGGATTACTAGGTCCTAATGGTGCCGGTAAAACAACTTCCTTCTACATGATAGTAGGTATCGTAAGTTCTGAAGATGGACAAGTTCTGATTGATGATAAAGATATCACCTCCCTACCTATGCACGCTCGTGCAAGAGCTGGTCTTGGTTATTTGCCACAGGAAAATTCTATTTTTAGAAAGTTAACTGTTTATGAAAATTTAATGGGAGTTGTAGAGCTTTTACCAAATCTTTTGAAAAAAGAAAAAGAGCAAATAGTTAACGATCTACTTGATGAATTTAATATTGCAAAACTTAGAAACAATTTAGGTATGTCTTTATCAGGTGGCGAAAGACGAAGAGTTGAAATTGCTCGCGCTCTTGCTGCCTCACCAAAGTTTATTTTATTAGATGAACCATTTGCAGGTGTTGATCCAATTTCTGTAGGTGAAATTAAAGAAATTATTCTGCATTTACGCAATAGAGGGATCGGTATCTTAATTACAGATCATAATGTAAGAGAAACTTTGGATGTTTGTGAAAAGTCATATATAGTTAATGAAGGAAAAATTATTGCTCACGGTACTGCTGAGGAAGTACTTCGCAATGATAAAGTTAAATCTGTTTACTTAGGAAAAAACTTTTCTTTATAGTAGGTAAATCAAATGGCTGGGTTAAAAAATGTCTTGCAGATACGCGCAACGCAATCTCAATCTCAAATTTTAACACCACAAATGCAACAAGCCATTAAATTGTTGCAACTTTCATCCATTGAATTACAACAACAAATCAGACAAACAGTAGAATCTAATCCAATGTTAGAAATAGATGATTCTTCCCTTTCCTCTATGGAAGAATCTTTAGATGCTATGTCTGAAAATGATAATTCTGACAATGATGATTATGATCCTTTCGATAATGATAATTTAGATACTGATTTTAGTAATTACGAAGGTCAATCTTCTGATCTTAACAATCTTGAGCATGTTGCTAGTGCAGATCATGAAATTGAAAGTACTCAACTTGCTGAAGATAATAAAACTCAAGATCAACTCTCAGATTCACTATCTAATCTCACCTCAGGAATAAGACAATCTAAAGGTTTGTCTATAGACGATGATAGTGTATACGAAGGTGAAACTACTGAAACTTTACATGATCACTTAACCTGGCAACTAGAATTGTCTCCACTAGAAGGCGCAGACAAATTCATAGCTCAAATTATCATTGATTCAATAGATGAGTCAGGCTATCTTACTGATACAACAGAAAACATCCTTACAAGTGTTCAAGAAAGCTTTCCTGAAACTACTCACGAAGATGTATTAGCCATCTTAAAGCTTATTCAACACTATGATCCTTTAGGTGTTGGCTCTAGAAATATTCAGGAATGTTTAAGACTTCAATTAGAAAATCTACCAGAAGATACTAAATATAAGAAAGAAGCTTTAACTGTAGTTAATGATCATCTTAACTTATTATCTAATAGAGATTTTAGATCGCTTTGTCAAAAACTAAGTGTTAAAGAAGATACCTTAAAAGAGATTATTGCTCTAATAACCTCTTTAAATCCAAGACCTGGTAATTACACAGTTTCTAAAAGAAACGACTTTATAGTTCCTGATGTAGTTGTAGTTAAAGATGCAAACGGTGAATATACAGCAGAGCTAAACCCTACCTCTAATATCATCGTGCGCATAAATGACAGCTATAGGCAACTTGCTAACCAAGCAAGAACCAAAGAAGAAAAAAGCTTCTTTAAAAATAATTTACAAGAGGCAAACTGGTTTATTCAAAGTCTTGAGAAAAGAAATGAAACTCTGTTAAAAGTAGCTAGATGTATTGTTAAACATCAAAAAGCTTTCATGGAAGAAGGAGCTAGTGCCATGATCCCTATGGTACTAAATGATGTAGCTACTGAGATTCAAATGCATGAATCAAGCATCTCAAGAATTACCACTGAAAAGTATATCTATACCCCTAAAGGAACTTTTGAGTTGAAATACTTCTTCTCCTCAAGCGTAAGTACCGACGATGGTGGTGCAGCATCCTCTACAGCGATTAAATCTTTAATTAAAGAATACATATCTAATGAAAATAGACGTAAACCTCTATCTGACAGTAAGATTGCTCAGATGCTAAATGATAAAGGTTTAAATGTAGCTAGAAGAACAGTAGCTAAATACCGTGAAGCTTTAGGTATAGCGTCTTCCTCTCAAAGAAAACAGCTTGTATAGATTAACTATCGAAAATTTCAATAAAAATTTTCAATATTGATCAATAATGTGACATATTCCTATCATTTACGAAACAATTAATTAAATTATGAATTAATTGTGAACTTACGCCTTTAATTTACGAATATTTCTACTATTATTAGTAATGTAGTTACAAACTTGTATTCGCTTAATCAGTACCTGACAAGAAGATCAGGTTAAGGAAGTAAATATGCAAATTAATATTCATGGCGTAGGCGTTAAGGTAACAGACTCTTTAAGGGATTACGTCAACGACAAGTTTAAGCGTCTTGAGCGTAAAGGTGATATCATCACCTCTATATCCGTAACTCTTACTGTTGAAAAGTTATCACAAATTGCTAAAGCTGATTTAGCTGTTGCTGGTGGTAATCTTCATGCTGAACATGAGGCTGAGAGCATGTATCCAGCAATTGATGGTCTTATCGACAAGGTTGATGGTCAATTGGTAAAATATAAAGAAAAGCTTAAGTCATAACAGGTTTTCTTTTGTAAGTTAGTAAGAATAGGCCTCATTATGAGGCCTTATTTTTTATAAGGCATAATTAATTGATTGTATTACCAGAAGTTCAGATTTTGTCACCTCTTTTCTGCTTTAGTAAAAAAAGACTTTTTGAAGAGATAGCAAAATATTCATCCTACATCTTAGAAAAAGATCCTAAAGATATCATTCGCGCTCTAAATAAAAGAGAGCAATTAGGTACTACTGTATTCTTTGATGGTATAGCAATGCCTCATGCTGTGATTGATTCTAAAGTTCCTACCTTTTCTATCCTTAGTATTTTAGATAAACCTATCACCTTTAATTCTATCGATGCTGATGAACAATTAATAGATATTGCTTTTTCCATCTTTATTAACAAAAAAGATGATATTCAAAAGGTTGAGTCTTTATTAAAAAATCTTACAATAGTGTTATCAAATGTTGATTTGCTAAATTCTTTAAGATTAGCAAAAACTGAAAAACCTAAATTGAATGTTATCTTAAATCAAATTGATTGCTTACTAGAGCAATCAAAATTAGAGCAAGAGTCTTAGGATTACATATGTCATCAAGAGTTGATTTGGTTGTAATTTCAGGTAGATCTGGATCAGGAAAAACAGTTGCTCTACATGCACTTGAAGATCTTGGATTTTACTGTATTGATAACTTACCAATTGTTTTCTTAGAAGATCTAATAAAACTTGCCAAGCAAAATTATCCTAAGTTAGCTGTTTCACTAGATGTGAGAAATATGCCTTTAGGTGATGACTATGAAGAACTTAATAACATTTATTCAAAAGTAATTCATGATCCTGACATCAACCCTACAGTCATCTTTATTGATGCTGATGATCAAGTTTTAATCAAAAGATATTCTGAGACTAGAAGATTACATCCTTTATCTTTAAAAAACCTATCCTTAAATGAAGCTATTGCTAAAGAAGCTGAAGTACTAAAGGTAATCTCATCTATTGCAGACTTAAGAATAGATACTACTAATTTATCCATTCACGAATTATGTCAGCAAGTTATAACTTGCGTTCAAGGTAAACCTCATAAAAAAATCGTTATTATTTTTGAGTCTTTTGGTTACAAAGATGGTATTACTAAAGATGCTGATTTCGTGTTTGACGCAAGATTTTTACCTAATCCTTATTGGGATAAAAGTATTCGTCAATACTGTGGCTTAGATGAACCTATTAAGAAATTCTTTAGTAAATATCCTGAAGTTGAAAATTATATAGATAAGATTGACGATCTTTTATTTGGAATTTTAAAGGCAATCGAGCAAAGTGATAGAAGTTATCTTACTGTTGCTATAGGTTGTACAGGTGGATATCACCGCTCTGTTTACATAGCTCAAAGCTTAGCAGATAAATTCCAACAAAGGGGAATTTGCGTGAAAGTAAGACATCGCTCTTTACTTAAGTCTCGCCAAAATATTCAGAAAAGCTAGTCTTTTTTAACTTCTAGTTGTTTACTTTCAGTGTTATTACTCTTGAGAATATACTCTTTAATCTTCTTTAAAGAGGCATTCTCAATTTGCCTTACTCTTTCTACAGAGATCTTTAATTCAGTAGATAAGTCCTGAAGGGTAGACTTATCATCATCTAACCATCTACGTTTGATGATGTATTTAGCTCTCTCATCTAGCATAGCTAGAGCCTGAGACAATCTTTCTAGTTCAAAGGTTTTATAATCTCTGTTCTCAAAGGTTTTAGCAAAATTTGAATTCTCGTCTTCTAAATAAGAAGCTGGTGCTAACAATGGAAGTGAAGCATTATCAGAAGTATCTTCGGCGGTCAAATCATAGCCTATATCCTGTCCTGATAATCTAGTTTCCATTTCAGCTACATCGTCTGTGGTTACCCCCAAATCCTCTGCAACATCTTCTCTTTCTTTTTCAGTAAACCAACCTAGATGCTTCTTATTTTGTCTTAATTTGAAGAATAATTTTCTTTGGGCTTTAGTAGTAGCAATCTTTACTACACGCCAATTCTTAATGACGTAATCGTGGATCTCGGATCTAATCCAATGCACTGCAAAGGCTGCAAGTCTTGCACCTGCATCAGGATTGTAATGCTTAACAGCTTTCATCAATCCAATATTACCTTCTTGAATTAAATCAGCTATTGGCAAACCGTATCCTGAGTAACCTCTTGCTATACTTACTACTAGTCTAAGGTGAGACAACACTAGTTTTCTAGCAGCTTCAATATCGCCATAATCTCTTAATCTAATAGCTAAAGATCTCTCATCATCTTGTTCAAGCATAGGAACACTGTTGATAGCTTTCATATAGCTATCAATATTTCCAACAGGGGCTAACATTCCCCCTTTGCTTTCTTCAATAATATCTTCAGACATTTATAAATAAAAATTAAGGATACAGTTAAATCATTATATAGCTTTATCTTAAGCTATATTTGAGATTATTATTCACCAAATAAAGCATCCACAAAATTATCTTTATCAAAGATGCGTAAATCTTCAGTTTTTTCACCAATACCAATAAATCTTACTGGTACACCAAACTTATCTGCTAATGAAAATACAATACCACCTTTTGCAGTACCATCAAGCTTTGTTAGACATAGTCCTGTAACTTTTACAGCTTCATTAAATAAGGTCATTTGAGATATAGCATTTTGACCAGTACTTGCATCTAAAACAAGTAACACTTCATGTGGTACAGTTTCATCAATTTTTTTCATCACTCTAACAATCTTTTTTAACTCCTCCATAAGATTGTCTTTGTTTTGTAATCTACCTGCTGTATCACAGATTAAAACATCTGCGTGGTGAGCTTTAGCTGAATTTAAAGCATCAAAGATAACAGAAGCACTATCTGCACCTGTTTGTTGAGCGATTACTGTTGTATTAGTTCTCTCTCCCCAACTTTTCAATTGTTCAACAGCTGCAGCTCTAAATGTATCACCAGCTGCTAACATTACTTTTTTACCTTGAGATTTAAACTTATTAGCTAATTTACCAATGGTAGTAGTCTTTCCAGCACCATTTACACCTACCATTAGGATTACATAAGGTAAATCATCTGCTTTTTTAGTTATATCTAAAGGCACTTCACAAGGAGCTAAGATTTCTTTTAGAATTCTTTTTAAATTTTCTTTTAACGCACCTGCATCATGCAATTCACGTAATTTTGATTCTTCTTTTAATTTGTTAATGATTGATTGTGTTGTTTCAACACCTAGATCTGCTGTTAATAAGGCAGTCTCTAGATCATCATATAAATCTTCGTCAATCTTTCTACCAACAACTAAAGCACTTAGTCCATAAGCTAAATTTTCTCTAGTTCTCTTTAATCTTTCCATGAAGGTTAACTTAACCTTCATAGGTGAACTTTCTTCCTCTTTCTCTGCAATAGCTGTAACTTCTGATGTATCCGCAGTTGAAACTTCTTGTGACTGTGTTTCTAAGGTTGAATGTTCCTTATTTTCTACCTTTTCTGTACTACTTTGTGTTGTAATATCGTGATCATTATTTTTTTTAGAAAATATAGAAAAAATACCCATCAAAATCCTCAACATAATATAAATTGCTTTTGCTCATATTATACAATGTTTTTATAATATCTTTTGTCTTTGCTTTAGTGCTAGGCAGATTACTAAAATGCAGTTCAATCAATTGTAGGCTAATAATTTATGCAAGATCATGAAATTAGAATCATTGGTGGTAAATATAAAGGAAAATTATTAAAGATCTTAGACGAAAAAGATCTTAGACCTACCACTAATCGCGTGAGAGAAACAATTTTCTCTTGGTTAAATAATATCGAAAATTCTAATGTACTTGATCTATTTGCTGGATCTGGCGCCTTAGGTTTTGAAGCCTACTCTCGTGGAGCAAAAAAGGTAACCCTAGTTGAACTGAATAAGACTACCTCAAAACAATTGCAGACTGTAGCCGATAGTATCAATTCTAAAGATTTAACTGTGATCAACAGTGATGCACTTGAATTTTTAAATATTTGTAATCAACAATTTGATATTGTTTTTATTGATCCCCCTTATAAATTAAATATTTACAAAGATGTATTAAGTTCTTTATTAAAAAGAAATTTAATCAATGAAAACAGTATTGTTTATGTAGAAATGCAAAACGGATCTTCTCAATCTGTACCAGGATATGAGATTTTTAGAGAACATTCAGCTGGAAATGCAAAATATTCTTTGTGGAGAAAGAGTAATTTTCTATTTTAAATCATTTAGATAGGTGGTACTTAAAGTACCACCTAAGTGGTTAGATTCTTCTATTTCTAGAGATTTGAACAACCTTAATACGAGCCATAGCATCGGCTAACTTAGCTAAAGCATGAGCGTAGTCATTATCACCGCTTGAATGATTTTCCAATGCAGTCTTTGCGGATTTAATTGCTTCTTGAGCCTTAGCTTCATCAATATCATCAGCTCTTAAAGCAGTGTCAGCCAAAATAGTAACATTATCAGGCTGAACTTCTAATACACCACCAGCTAGAAAGATTTGATCATTTTTATCTTGAAGATCAATAAAAGTGACCATACCTGACTTAATAGTTGTTAGCAATGGTGTATGACCATATCTAATGCCTAATTCACCTTCAGATCCTGTAACTCTGACTGACTTAACAGTACCTGAATATAAACTACCGACGCTACTAATTACGTCTAGATGGAATGATATAGAATCCATTTTCCACCCCTACATTATAAGTTCTTAGCTTTTTCTACAGCTTCGTCAATTGTACCTACCATGTAGAAGGCTTGCTCTGGTAAATTATCATAATCACCATCAATAATTCCCTTAAAGCCACGAATAGTTTCTTTAAGTGGTACGTACTTGCCTGGAGTTCCTGTAAATACTTCAGCTACGCTAAATGGTTGAGATAAGAAACGCTCAACCTTACGAGCTCTAGCTACAACTAACTTATCCTCTTCAGATAGTTCATCCATACCTAAAATAGCGATAATGTCTTTTAATTCTTTGTAGCGTTGAAGCACTGTTTGAACACCACGAGCTACCTCATAGTGATCTTTACCAACTACATAAGGATCTAATTGACGTGATGTAGAAGCTAAAGGATCTACAGCTGGGTAAATACCTAATGAAGCAATCTGACGTGAAAGCACGATAGTTGCATCTAAGTGAGCGAAGGTTGTAGCTGGGCTAGGATCTGTTAAATCGTCAGCTGGAACATAAACAGCTTGTACAGAAGTAATAGAACCTTTCTTAGTAGAAGCAATACGCTCTTGTAAAACACCCATTTCCTCAGCTAAAGTTGGTTGATAACCAACGGCTGAAGGCATACGACCTAATAGAGCTGATACCTCAGTACCTGCTAAGGTATAACGATAAATATTGTCGATGAATAACAATACATCTAAACCTTCGTCACGGAACTTCTCTGCTACAGTTAAACCGGTTAGAGCAACACGTAGACGGTTTCCAGGTGGTTCATTCATCTGACCGTAAATCATTGATACTTTATCAATAACTTTTGATTCTTGCATTTCGTGATAGAAGTCGTTACCTTCACGAGTTCTTTCACCTACACCAGTAAACACTGACAAACCAGAGTGAGCTTTAGCAATGTTATTGATAAGCTCCATCATGTTAACAGTTTTACCTACACCAGCACCACCGAATAGACCTACTTTACCGCCTTTAGCAAAAGGACAAATTAGATCCATAACCTTAATACCTGTTTCTAGGATTTCGGTAGTTGATGACTGTTCTGCATAGGTAGGAGCTGCTCTGTGAATAACCCACTTGTCTTTTTCACCAATAGGGCCCTTCTCATCTACAGGCTCACCTAAAACATTCATAATTCTGCCTAAGGTTTCTCTGCCTACAGGAACTTTTACGCCATCACCTGTATTTATAGCTTCAATACCTCTGCATAGACCATCAGAAGATCCCATTGCAATACAACGAACTACACCACCACCAATTTGTTGCTGTACCTCAAGGATAAGGTCTTTACGGTGTACTCCATCGCCTTTTACTTCCAAAGCATCATATAACTCTGGAATATGACCTTCAGGAAATTCAACATCAACAACTGCGCCGATGATCTGTACAATAGTACCCTTTTCACCAGCACGATTTGAAGTTTCTGCCATTTTTTATTCCTCTTTAATTTATACTGCTGATGCACCAGAAACGATGTCATTTAGCTCCATAGTAATACCAGCTTGTCTTGCCTTGTTGTATTCAAGTTGCAAGTCACTCACAAGAGCTTCAGCATTATCTGTAGCAGCTTTCATAGCAATCATTCTTGCAGCTTGTTCAGAAGCTAAGTTTTCTAGGACAGCTTGATAAACCATTTGCATAATGTAGCGATCTAGCACTACCTTAAGAATTGATTCAGGCTCTGGTTCATATAAGTAATCCCAGTGACGTTTAGAGCTTTCATTTTCTTTATTTGGCTCTAAAGGTAATAACTTACCAACTAATGGTGTTTGAACCATGGTATTCTTGAAAGAGTTGCATGAAAGATAAATTTCATCAACCTCACCATTCAAAAATGCATCGGTCATCACCTTAATCGCACCTACTAACTTATCAGGTTGAGGATCATCACCAAAACCTGCATGTTGAGCCATAACTTGTATATTGCTGTGATTAAAATAGCCAGCTGCTTTAGAGCCTAATAAAACTACTTTAATACCTATACCTTGTTCAGAGAATTCCTTCATCTTTAAAAGAACTGTTCTAAACAAGTTAATATTCAAGCCACCGCACAAGCCTCTGTCGGTAGATACAACAATAAAACCAACATTCTTTACATCACGCTTAATCATAAACGGATGATGAAACTCAGAGTGACTTGAAGCAATATGATCAATAATATTTCGCAAACCTTTTGAATAAGGACGCGATTGACTCATTTTTTCTTGAGCTTTACGCATCTTAGAGGCGGCTACCATCTGCATAGCACTAGTTATCTTCTGTGTATTTTTCACAGAAGCTATCTTAGTACGTATTTCCTTTGCACCTGCCATTTAAGAGCTCCTAGTAAGTTTGTGTTGACTTAAAGTCTTTAACCAATTCAGTAAGCTTATTAACAATCTCATCTGAATAGTCAGGCTTTTCATCAATTTCCTTTAATAAGGATTCATATTTGGTATGAGCAAACTCTAAAATTGCTTTTTCAAAAGGCAATACTTTAGATAACTCAACATCCTCTAAAAATCCTCTTTCAGCAGCAAAAATTACTAAGGCTTGCTCAGCAACAGTAAGTGGTTGGTACTGGTTTTGTTTCATTAGTTCTGTAACTTTTTGACCATGATCCAACTGTTTTCTTGTTGCTTCATCAAGATCAGATGAGAATTGAGCGAAAGCTGCTAACTCTCTATATTGAGCTAAAGCTGTTCTAATACCACCTGATAACTTTTTGATTATCTTAGTCTGAGCTGCACCACCAACACGAGATACTGAAATACCAGGATCTACAGCTGGGCGGACACCAGAGTTAAACAAACTAGTGGTCAAGAAAATCTGACCATCGGTAATAGAAATAACATTTGTTGGAATAAATGCTGATACGTCGCCAGCTTGAGTTTCAATAATAGGTAAAGCTGTTAAAGAACCTGTTTTACCAACAATCTTGCCACCACTTAGCTTTTCTAGATACTCTGCATTTACTCTAGATGCTCTTTCTAACAAACGTGAATGTAAGTAGAAAACATCACCAGGGAAAGCTTCACGCCCTGGAGGACGACGTAGTAATAAAGAAATTTGACGGTATGCTACAGCGTGTTTTGATAAATCATCATAGATAATCAAAGCATCTTCGCCTTGATCCATGAAATATTCACCCATAGCACAACCAGAGTAAGGAGCAATATACTGTAAAGCTGCAGTATCTGATGCAGAAGCCACAACCACAATAGTATTTGAAAGAGCACCTTCCTCATCTAATTTTCTAACCACTGAAGCAATTGTTGATGCCTTTTGGCCAATTGCAACATAAATACAACGAACGCCGTATTTTACTTGGTTAATGATAGTATCGATTGCAAGAGCAGTCTTACCAGTTTGACGGTCACCAATAATTAACTCACGTTGACCACGTCCAATTGGAACCATTGAGTCAACTGCTTTATAACCAGTTTGAATTGGTTGAGAAACGCTTTGACGAGCAATAACGCCTGGGGCAATCTTTTCTACTGGATAGAACTTATCACAATTTACAGGACCATTACCATCAATAGGATCACCTAAGGCATTAACAACTCTACCTAATAAGTTATTGCCTACAGGAACTTCCAAAATACGACCAGTGCTTTTTACTGTCATACCTTCTGATAGCTTACTGTATGGACCTAAAACAATTGCACCTACAGAATCACGCTCTAGATTTAAAGCAAGACCAAACAAGTCATCACCAAAATCTAGCATTTCGCCTTGCATCACGTTGGACAAGCCGTGAATTCTTACAATACCGTCGTTAACAGAAACGATAGTACCTTCATCACGAGCTTCAGTCACAACTTTAAATTGCTTAATTCTTTCTTTAATTAAATCAGCAATTTCAGTTGAATTTAGTTGCATTATGAATCACCTTAACTATCTTAGGGCTGTAGCCAAGTTTTCTAAACTTGTCTTTACACTTGCATCAATAACACTATCACCTATTTTCAAAATTGCACCACCAACAATAGTTGGATCAATCTTTACTTCTAGGTTAATTTTACAGTTGTGTTTGATAGAAAGTTTATCCTTTAATGAATCAATTTCAGTTTTAGAAAAAGGTCTTGCACAAATTAGCTGACAACTTAAAACTTTATCGT
>JAEWPL010000296.1 GCA_023460615.1 Pseudomonadota bacterium
TACTTTCATCAAACTCATCAATAGCAGCATCTAATTTATCTACATTGTCTTTATAGAAATTAAATAAATTGGTGAATTTAAATTTAATCTTATCTTTGTCATCTTCATTATGAGCTTTAGCTTGCATTGCTAAAGAGATAAGCATTGATACTAACAAGAATACAAATACTAAAACAGTTACTAATTTAACTGCAAACAAGCCCCAATTAGCTAAAAATTCCATTGTTTATCTCTATTTTAATTGTCTTTATAATCAAAACCTGCTTGAGTAAGTCTAATGCCTTCATCTTCAATTGTGATAAGACGATTTTTATATAGACCACCTAAAGCTTTTTTAAACTTACCTTTTGACATATGCAAGTAATCCTCAATATCCTGAGGATCTGACTTGTCATTAAACTGCAAAAAGCCTTCTTGTGCTTTTAGGATTTTTAATAAGAGTTTTGAGGCATGCTCAATACCACTTACGCCCATTTCCTGGAAAGAAACATCTAATCTTCCATCCTCACGTACCTTAGTAATATAGCCAGTGGTTCTCTTACCAATCTTTACCCCTACACCTTTAAGCTCAGATTTATAGAGTAAACCATAAACCTCGTCGTTAACAACAACTCTAAAACCTAGTGGTGTATGAGATACAGCAACGACATTTACTCTTTGTCCTGCTTTGTATTTGCCAACTTTTGCTGTATCACTAATGTAGTGATTAAATCTTTGAGTTCCAAAAAGTCTGCCTTGTTCATCTAATGCTACTAAGATAGTAACGCTCTCACCTACCTCAAAAGCAGTTCTTTGCTCAGAGATTGGAACTACAAGCTCCTTTGGAATACCAAGATCCATGTATACAGTGCCACAATCGATGGAGGTAACAGTAAGGTTACCAATCATGCCACATTCAAGATAAGGGTGTCTTGCAGTTGCAAGCACTCTACCTGCATCCTTATATAAGAACACACGCAATAGATCGCCTACTTTAAGATCATCAGGTAACTGCTTTTTAGGAACGAACAAGCTACCTTCCTCTTGAGCATCCACAAAAGCACCTTGATCAGTAAGATCAACGACTGGAAGTTTAATCATATGACCTAAAACAACCTTATCTTGCATATAAGCTCCTTAATAGCACTACCTATATATACATATACAAAAAAGCCACTCTATTTTCAAGAATGGCTTTACGATAACTTACAAAGGTATCAAAAAATTAGATACGTTGGAAATCGATATGTAAGATACGCTCTGAAACTGGGTGACGTTGAATGTCTACTGGCTTAACCTTGATTGTTTGGCCATCAACGTTTAACTCAACGTTAGTGTAGAACTCATCCTTTAAAGAAGCAGTAATTAACTTCTTCTCATCAAGAGTAATAGAAATTGCGTCTTTGCCTTCACCAATGATAATAGCTGGTGTTAAGAATTGACGACGTAGGCGGCGGCTCGCACCTCTTCCTAGGTCTGTACGGATAGTAGCATCAAATGAAATTGCCATTTTATGTTTTCCTTGAAATAATAAAAATAAATAAACTGTGTAATGCGACCATAAACACAGCAGACAGTATTATATGCAAAAACGCGATTTTTGCAAGTCAAATCTCACATTTAAATGAGATTTTATTGCATTATGGTGAGACAATAATTACAACGATTTTAATCATCTAACAAACATGCTAATTTTAAAACCATTTTTTAAACTAACAAGATTATTTAACATCTTTATTCTAGCTATAAGCTTGGTACTTATAGGCTGTCAAAGTGCAAGTCAGGTTGAGCAAAGCCAAGGCTTTAATGTTGAAAAAATCTTAAATAAAGTAAAGTTACACCAAACCACTGAACGTCAATTACGTGAATACTTAGGAACTCCAGCTTATCAAGCAAGTTGCTTAAAAGATCAAAAACGAGTAATTGGTTTTGTAATCTTTGGGGATCACTTCTATAGTAATTTGTCTAAAGGTGCAGTTTTAGGCTATTTAACCTTTGGTTTAAAATCTAAAATTTTTGCTCATACCTTAAAATTCATCACTGCAAAGGTTGATGGAAAAGGCAAAATTATTGCTATAAAAGCTAACGGTGTAACCTTTAATAAGCATATGAGATTTTCAACTTGGATTGAATATAAGAGAACTCTTAGTGTAAAAGAGTTAAAGTCTGAAGTTAACTTCTCCACCGACGAGGTAAAAGATACTTTTATTGCTCAATACAATAAAACCCATAAAACTAAATTTGAAAGCTTAAGTTCAAAACAAAGAGAAAAACTTATTGTATCTAATACAGTAAACGACTATCAAACTGAAGCTTACCTATATGGACAAAAGGTCTTAGGTAGTTTTTCTGAATTTATTACTCCGCTTCCTCAAAATTTTGATGGAACTAAAGCATTAACCATTTTTGCAGTAGAAAATTAGTGCTTTTTTCATAAGATCGTTTATCATAACGATTAAATTTGGGATAATAATTTGTACATTATTTTATATACTTATAATAACAATTATGACTAATTTCTATAAAAAGCTCGACATCTCAGCATTCGATGCAATTTCAAAAGCACAAAAAATTGTTAATGGTCCAATGCTTTTCCAAGCAACTTTCAGCTTAATTGAACATGGCGTCTTAAAAGCTCTTGATGAAGCCCCAAAAGGTTTAACTTTAGAACAATTAAAACAAAAGACAGATTTAAGTGAATATGCTCTAGGCGTCTTACTAGATATGGGAGCCTCTGGTGAAATTGTCACTGTAAGTGATGAAGGCGTTTATGCTCTAAGCAAGATTGGGTATTTTTTAATTAATGATGAAATGACCAAAATCAACATGGATTTTATCAAGTATATTTGCTATGAAGGTGCAGATAAACTTGATGATTCTCTTGTTCAAAGAAAGCCTTGCGGTTTAGCGGTATTTAATAAAGAATGGCAAACCATTTATCCTTATCTTGATAAGTTACCAGGTAAAGCAAAAGAAGCTTGGTTTAATTGGGATCACTTATACTCACAAACAGCCTTTAAAGATGCAATTGCAAAGCTAAATGAATTGTACCAACCTAAAACAATTTATGATGTGGGCGGAAATACAGGTAAATTTGCTATTGCTTGTTGCAATCAAATTGATGACGTTAAGGTTACCATCCTAGATTTACCATCACAAATTAAGATGGCCAAAGAGAATATTCACGCTCACAACCTTGATAATCAAATTGATTTTCAAGCAGTAGATATCTTAAATCAAGATCCAAAACTTCCACATGATGCTGACATTTGGTGGATGAGTCAATTTTTAGACTGCTTTGCCCAAGAGCATGTATTGCATATCTTAAGCAATATCTCAAAGTCCATGAAAGCGAATGCTAAAGTATGTATTTTAGAGCCTATTGCTGATAGACAGAAATTTGAAGCTTCGGCCTACTCTATCAATGCAGGATCTTTATACTTTACTTGTATGGCCAACGGTTACTCTAGATTCTTTAGCACCAAGATGTTAACTGATCTTGTAACTAAAGCTGGCTTTAAAGTTGAAAATATCATTGATGGTCTTGGTATTTCAAATTCCTTATTTATTCTAAGTAAGTAAAATGAAAATTAGCTTTAAGATTGAAGATGTAGCAGCAAGAGCTTTTGGTTTAACTACCATTGAAGAGTTTACCTCTTTAGCAAATGGTAGTCTTACAGTTGATACTAATGCACCTAATCCAAAACCAAAACTTATCCCAATGATGACAGCAAGACGTCTATCTGACGGCTGTCGTTTAGCTGTAGATACAGGTTTAGAGCTTAGTTTACGAAATAAACTTACAGGCGTTGTCTACTCTTCCTTATCAGGTGAAATCCAGCACAATTACAGAGTTTTGACAGCTTGCGCAAAAGATATTCCTTGTTCTCCTACAGATTTTTCAATGTCTGTACACAATGCGGCTGTAGGTAACTTCACTATTTTGTCAAAAGCTGATATTCCATCAAGCTCTGTAAGTGCAAGTGAAGACTCTTTCATGCAAGCACTAGTTGATGCTTATATTAGACTTGATAATGATGAGGATAGAATTTTAGTAGTAGATTACAATGTCTCTATTCCTGAGTTCTTTATTTGCTATAGCGATAGTGATCTTTTAGCTTACCCTATAGCCGTAGGTTTTGTATTATCTAAAGGTAATGAAGTAACCATTAGCGCTCACGCAAAAGAAGCTGTAACTTACGACAATCACCAAGCACTTACTTTTTTATTAAATTACCTAAATAAAGCTAAACAATGCACTATAAAAAGCTCTAATCAAGAGTATCAGGTTAATTTTTCATGCAAGTAATCATAGGGATATACAGAGTTATTGCATCCGCCATTTATCTTGCGATATTTGGTATGGGAGCTTTGTTTATTTCCGTAATATTTTTTAACCTCTTATCCATAGTGATAAGAGACAAGCAAAAGAAAGTTAGAATATCAAGAGCCTTTACTAGTGGCTCATTTAGAATGTATTTAAAAACCGGTGAGCTTATAGGCATTTTTAAATTTAATTTTCATCATCTTGATAAATTAAAAAATGACCAAAAAGTAATATATATAGCTAATCACCCAAGCTTATTAGATTTTGTGATTTTAACTGCTATAGGCAAAAACACCAGTTGTGTAGTTAAACATGGTCTTAAAAAAAATCCATTTTTTGCTGGTGTAATCTCATGCAATCAGTACATAGGTAATCACGGAAGTAGTGAGCAAATTGTCCAACGATGTAAAGATGAGTTAGATAAAGGTAGTTGTCTCATGATTTTCCCTGAGGGGACTAGGACAAGAAATCAAAGCAAGCTCAAATTTACACATGGTTTTTCTAGCATTGCGCTTACAAATAACTATAATATCAGACCATTCATAATTAATTTTAAAGGCAGAGCTTTAAGAAAAGGTGCCCCTTGGTATTTAACATATTATTCAAGACTATATTTTGATATTGAGGTATTAGACTTAATTGATACCAAAAAATTTGCGCAGCAACATCAAGATAAAGAAATTAGCGCTCAATCAAGAATACTAGCAAAGCAATTACAGAATATTATTCAATCAAAAGTAGCTTAGGAACACACATGGAAACTTTATATCAGGAAATTAAACAACTTATTATCGATTCACTTAATCTTGAAGATCTAAGTGTTGATGATATTGAGACTGAAGCACCTCTTTTTGTAGATGGATTAGGTTTAGATTCAATTGATGCCTTAGAGCTTGGCATGGCTATTAAGCAAAAATACGGCATCACTCTTTCTTCAAATAACGAAGAAATGAAAAAATGTTTTTACTCCGTAAAGACTCTTGCAGATTACATTTCAACCCATAAGAGCTAATTATGACTAAAGAAGAAATTTTTGAGCAAATCAGACTAATGCTATCTCAGCTTTTTGAGATTGATAAAGAAGAAATCACTTTAGAGAGCAAACTATTTGAAGAGCTTGAGCTTGACAGTATTGATGCTGTGGATTTGGTAGTAAAGCTACAAAAGACCATTGGCAAAAAGATCATGCCAGAAGAATTCAAGCAAGTTCGCACTGTTAAAGATGTAGTTGATGTAGTTTATAAAATTACTCACGAATAAGTAAATGTTAAAAAAGCTGATAGTTTTTTTCTCGGTTGCAATTACCCTTGTGGTGCCATTTGCAATTTATTTTGGAATAAAATATCAGCTTTTAACCTATGTATTAGCTCTGCTAATTGTGGTGAATTTACTCAGGCTTACAACCTTTAACTTTAAAAATTCAAAAGTTAATGTATTGTCTAAAGTAAGTTTTTTTACAGTTATTATTCTGATAGTTTTAGCCATAACACAGCTAGTACTTAAAGATTTAAAGCTTATTTACTATTACCCTGTTGCGGTAAATTTAGTATTTTTTACAGCCTTTTTTATAAGCCTCTTTTCAAAAGAAGCTATCATCACTAAATTTGCAAAACTAATTCATCCAAATCTTGAGCAATTTGAAATTGACTACACTAGAAAAGTAACAAAAGCTTGGTGCTTATTTTTTGTAGTCAATGGACTTATAGCCCTTTATACCGTACTAAGTCATTCAATTGAGCTTTGGACTCTTTATAACGGGCTTATCTCCTATCTTGCTATAGGAGTATTTGCACTAATAGAGCTTTTAATAAGAAAAATTGTAAAAGCAAAACATGGAAAATAATACCAAAATAGCGCTATCAAGTTTTATTAGAGAAAACGACAACGATAATCAAAACTTATGGTGTACAGATAGAATTTTTAATAAAAGCTACACTTACTTAGATTTTAAGTATTTACTTTTAGCTGTAAGGTCACTACTTTCAAAAACTGAACTTAAAAACATTGCTATTTGTACCGAGAATAGTGCTTTTTTCTCTGTGTTTTTCTTCTCCTGCTTATTAGCTAATAAAACACCTGTTCTATTAGGTAATTTTACAAAGCTTTCTTTAGCAGAAGATGCAGACAAGTATGACTTAGTTGTTACAGATGAGAATATCAAAGATTTACCAATAAAAACTTTTTTTATTGATTATGTTGCTTTTGACGGTTTGCTTAAAAACGCAAAAGACACCTTTTCAACAGCTGATATCAACAGCATAGAGTTTTATTGTTCAGCAAAAATTGTGCTTTACACCTCTGGTAGCACTGGTAAATCAAAAGCAGTTACTAAAACTTTTAAACAGATGTTTGATGAAGCTGTAACTGTAGCCTCTATTACCTCAAATTTAGCAAACACACCTAACTTAAAGGCCATTGCAACTGTACCTCCTTATCACATGTACGG
>JAEWPL010000297.1 GCA_023460615.1 Pseudomonadota bacterium
TGGCAAAAAGCAATGACTGACTACCTACAACAGCGTAAATGTTTGTGTGGATTAGTGGTTACTATGGATATAAGAACACCCCTACGTGATCACGACCGTATGATTATCGATTGGTCTATTGCAGCTAATCTTCCATGTTTAATCTTACTTACTAAAGCTGATAAGTTTGGTGTAAACAAACGTAAGGAAATGGTAGGTGAGGTTAAAACTCAATTAAGTGAATTTGGTGGAAATTTCACTATTATTGCTTTTTCTGCCTTAAGAAAAATAGGCATTGATGAAACTAGAAATGTCCTAAAAAATTGGTTCACTCTCTTTCATACTAACGACGATACAATCTTAGAATAAGTAAAATGGAAAAAGGTACATTGTTTATCGTATCAGCTCCATCAGGAGCTGGTAAGTCTTCACTTATTAACGCTTTATTAACTAGATTCAATCTTGATGACAAATTAAGATTATCTGTATCTCACACCACTAGAGATCCAAGACCTGGTGAAGAGGATCATGTAAGTTACCACTTTGTAACTACTCAAGAGTTTGAAGCTTTAATTGCTAGAAATGCTTTTTATGAGTACGCAAAAGTATTCGATAACTACTATGGTACTTCAAGAGAAATCGTTGAAAGCTGGCTTAATGAGGGTAAGGATGTCTTTTTGGATATTGATTGGCAAGGTGCTCGTCAGATTAGAAAGATAACCCCTGAAGCTAAAGGCATTTTTATTGTTCCACCTTCTCTTGAGGAGCTTAACCGTCGTTTAGTTACTAGAGCTACTGATTCACAAGAAGTTATTGAAAAGAGAATGAGTAAGGCTGTAAACGAGATTTCCCATTACAACGAATACGATTATGTATTAGTAAATGACGACTTTGAAGAAACACTACTTAACTTAAGATCTATTGTTTTAGCTAATAGAAATACTAAAGAAAAGAAAGAAGCTAGCATTGAGAACTTATTCTTTAGGACAAAATAGCTTAAAAAACACGTACTAGATTAATAATCTAAAACATTTTCGTGTATAATGAGCAAGTTTTAGCGCTCTTTTACCTATGGTAGTTTAAAAATCCCTTTTAAAAGCATAACTACCTTAAAAGGATCATCAAAAAAATATTAGAGTGCATGTCAATTTTTTTTACCACTAAATGATAAAATCACATTAGGTTGGTAGCTAAATTTACTTACGAATAATAGAAGGTATATAAAATGGCTAGAGTTACCGTTGAAGATGCTGTTGCTAAAGTTGGAAATCGTTTTGATTTAGTTTTATTAGCAGCTCGTCGTGCACGTCAAATTGCATCAGGTAGCAATCCTCTTGTTGAAGAAGAGAAAGATAAACCTACTGTTATCGCTTTACGTGAGATTGAAGAAGGTCTTATCACTAAAGAATTCTTAGATAAGCAAGACCGCAAAGAGCACCTAAAGGATGCTTCAATTCACCCTGCAGATAATGAATTTGCTCCTATTGATGGCGTAGAGATGTTTAACTAGAGGTTCTCTTATGGGAGAGGATACTTGTTTAATTCCAAAATGCGAAGGATTAACTCCTCTAGAACAAGCTTTATCATCTCCTAATTTTCATTACTATGAGCACATGAGAGCACTAATGTGCTCTTATCTTCCTAAAGAAGCCGTAGCTTTAATCGACAGAACATTCTTTGTTGCAGATTTTGCTCACCGTGAGCAAAAAAGAGCATCAGGCGAACCATATATCATCCACCCAATTGCAGTAGCTACTGTAATCGTCCAAATGCACTTAGATGTAGAATCAGTGCAAGCAGCTTTACTTCATGACGTTGTAGAAGACACCTTCATCACCTCTGATATGCTAGAGCAAGAGTTTGGTCCAACCGTCAATGAGATTGTAGATGGCGTTACTAAACTTGATAAACTAAGATTCCATGACTACAAAGAAGCTCAAATGGAGAATTTCAGAAAGATGATTTTAGCGATGACTAAGGACATCCGTGTAATTCTCATCAAGCTTGCCGATAGAACTCATAACATGAGAACCTTAGGTGCACTAAGACCAGATAAAAGAGTCAGAATTGCCAAAGAAACTTTAGATGTATTCGTGCCTATCGCTAACCGTTTAGGTATATCTGACATAAGAGCCGAATTAGAAGAATTATGCATGGCTTCTATCTACCCTATGCGTTATAGGGTACTAAAAGCAGCTGTTACTCGAGCTAGAAATAATCGCAAGGAAGTAGTTTCAAGCATTCAAGAAGCTATTAAATCTCGTCTTAAAGAAGCCCAAATCGAAGGCAGAGTTTTAGGTCGTGAAAAAAGAATTTTCTCTATATACAAAAAGATGGTTCACAAAGAACTGCAATTTAGAGAAATCATGGATGTATATGGCTTTAGAATTATCTTAAAAGACGTTGATACTTGCTACCGTGTTTTAGGACAGATGCACAATCTATTTAAACCAAGACCTAACGGCTTTAAAGATTACATTGCTATACCAAAACTAAACGGTTACCAATCACTGCACACTTCTTTAATTGGACCACATGGTGTGCCAATTGAGATTCAGATTAGAACTGAGTTGATGGATCAGATGGCAGCTCGTGGTGTAGCTGCTCATTGGGCTTATAAAGAGAATGGCTCTAAAGCTGTGTCTACAGCATCTCAAAAGAATGCTCAGGATTGGATTAAAAATCTAATAGATTTGCAACAAAGCGCAGGATCTTCGCTTGAATTTGTGGAAGATGTAAAGACAGATTTATTCCCAGATTCTATCTTTGTATTTACCCCTGATGGTATGATTTATAACTTACCTAAAGGTGCAACCCCTGTAGATTTTGCTTATGCCTTGCATACTGATATTGGTAATCACTGTATCGGTGCTAGAGTAAATCACCACGCATTTCCATTATCTAGAAGCTTAATTTCAGGTCAAACCATTGAAATTATAACTTCCCCAACTGCAAGTCCAAATGCAATTTGGTTATCTACAGTGGTAACCTCAAGAGCGCGCTCAAGCATTAGACAATATCTAAAGGGACTTCGTTCTCAAGAGTGTCAATTGATTGGTAGACGCTTACTTCAAAATGCTTTGAGATCTCAAAAGCTAGATAACTTATCTGAAGAAACTATTCAGAATATCTTAGTTAACTTTAAAGAGCCTGATTTAAACGCTTTATATAGCG
>JAEWPL010000298.1 GCA_023460615.1 Pseudomonadota bacterium
GTAAGTCCTTTCTTGTAGTAATTCATACCTGAGCCTAAATCGGTTATGAGCTCATACTTATAACCATGCTCAGCACAGTACAATTCTAGTACTTGTGATTGTCTTACTAAATCTTCTTTTTGATCGTGAGAGCTTACTCTAGCATAAGCTATGGTTTTTCTCTCATCTACTACAGTAGGTACTTCCTTTCCACTGATTGCTACAATCCTATCTAGGTTATATCTTCTTGTACCACCAGGTGAAATTGAATCAGGTTTTAACTTACCTGACTTCTCCCAATTTCTCATGGTTTGAACATGAACACCTAATAGTTTTGCAGCTTGACCTATGGAAATTATCTTTGACATACTCTTAATACCTACTAAATATTAGTAGTTAATATAAACAATTTATAGATTTATTGCAACAGTTAATTACCCTAAAAGTTCAAGTATCTTGTATAGCTTTACGTCTATTAGTAATGCTATTTTTGCCATTATACAATACAATAATAAAGTTATATAGAAATTAGGAAAGCTTATTTTATACTGGAGTAAAGATGGCAGATTGGAGTCACATTATCGGTAATTTAAAGCATACAGAAGCCTTTATGCATGCAAATAATTATCAATTACAAAGACGCAATAGTGGTGCAGTAGTTTTCCCTCCAAAAGAAGATGTGTTTAATGCTTTTAAATATACTCCGCTTGATAAATTAAAAGTGGTGATTTTAGGTCAAGATCCTTACCCAGGTGTAGGTCAGGCAATGGGACTTGCTTTTTCAGTACACACCAAAATTCCAGTACCTCGCTCTTTAGTTAACATCTACAAAGAGTTAGCAAGTGATATCCCTGGTTTTCAAATCCCAGATCATGGCAATTTAATCCCTTGGGCAAGACAAGGTGTCTTGCTGTTAAATGCCTGTTTAACTGTAGAGGAGGGCAAACCTTTATCTCATCAAAAAATTGGTTGGGAGCAGTTTACTGACGGTGTGATTAAAGCTATCAATGACAAGTGTGAGAACCTAGTTTTTATGCTTTGGGGAAATCCTGCTCAGCAAAAGGGAGCATGTATTGATGCTAATAAACACTTAGTTTTAAAGTGTGCTCATCCAAGTCCTTTATCAGCAAGTCGTGGCTTTTTTGGTTGTCACCACTTTTCTAAAGCTAATCAATACCTTATTGAGCATCATAAGAAGCCTATCGATTGGCAGTTACCATTACATCTTGATGGTGATGAGCAGTTGTAAAAATAAAGGCAGCTTAAAAGCTGCCTTTTATAAAACTTTAATCAAAGATTAGTTTGTTAGATTTGAACCGTTAGCAGGTTTAAGAGAACCTGTGCAGATTCTGATTAGATCGATAATTACCCAGATACCAGAGATTACAGCACCAAAACATGTAAGTGTTAAAATTAGCATTAGAATAGCAGTGCCTGGTCTACCTAAATAGAATCTGTGAGCACCAAAGCCACCTAAAAATAAGCAAAGTAATAATGTAGCAATAAATGACTTGTTATTTACAGTTACGTCAGACATAAAATCTCCTTAATTTATATACACTTTGTGCTTTCTAATTTAGCAAATTCAAGCTTAAAAAAAATAGTCTAATATCAAAAGCTTGATAGTATTCACTAAATTTTTTGAGGTTTTAGTTGTACCAACCTTCTTTTTTAATCCTAAATTTATACACATCAAAAAATGTATATTATCACTCACATCGTGAGATGAAAATATTTTTAACAATGTTTAATTTAATAAACAAAACGTTTTAGTTTAGGAAAAATGGCTTAATCTTAAGTTTATAAACTTTATCGAAAACGCTTACATATAAGCCATATTCAAGTAAAAAAGATTATTTTGAGTTTAAAACAAGGTAAAATGTAAAGTGTGATAATTATCACAAAACAATGTTAAATAATTTGTTAGTATTTTAACGCTATGTAGTTTTTGTAGTGTTGCAAAATACGCTGCTAAAATGATAGCTTTCATAAAGGTGATTGAACGGGTGGGCGCGTATAAAAAAGTATTCGCATCCATCCGGTTTTTTTTTATCTACCAGAGCTCTCTAGCAACTTTCTAATTTCAGCTACTACGTTTTTAAGACCTTTACCTTTATAGGTGTGTTCGCAGTTGTGCTGATAAGTGTCAAAGTTTTCAATCAAATCTTGAAGGGCGGAATCGATACTCTTTGCATCACTAAGCTTTGTTACTGTTAAGCAGTTACCTAGTCTATTATCGGTTACAAATTGTCCTACACCAACTTGATTGTCTGCTATTTCGACATTGATAGATGGTATTTTTGCTATGATACGCTCTTTGAACATGCCACCGCAGGCACCGATGGCTAAGTCTGTTTGAGAAAATAACTTTGGTACATCCTCAGTGTGTTTTAGCACTTTTATTAAAGGAGCACCTTTAGTTAGTTTTACAATTTCCTCATAATTTGGATTTGACAGTCCACAAAGGATTGTAAAATCATATTTCTTATAGAGTTTTGACTCGACAATCGCCTTAGTGCAGCTAAGACATCCGTGTACAGGATCAGAGCCCCCAAAGTTTACTAAAACTCTATATTTACCACTTTTTGAAGGTGTCTTTTTAATGTGGTTAAAGCTATCTTTAATGTAGTTATAATCACCACCTATGCACAACTTACATTCAGTATTTACAAGAGGTTTGTAGCTATCCTCACTCTTACTAGGATCTTGATCAAAGAGTAAATGGCATTGATGTGGACGATTACATAAATCGTCGATGACGACAACTTTGGTATAAGGGTAGAGCTCTTTTTCAAATTCACTATCTAAGTAATAATCATCGATAATAACAAGATCAGGCTCTTCGCATAAGGTCGAAGTTACAAGCTCATCAAACTCATCGACCATAGAGAATTCATCAAAATTAGTACACAGTGGAAATACCCTTGTAGAAAGTGAATTTGATACAAGAGTTAGATAACAATCTTTAAAGTTCTCTAAAATGGCATTTACACGCATTAAATGGCCAGTACCAATATTCTCATCTGCAATTAGTACTACCGTAATAGTCTTTTTCTTACTCAAGGTTTAACTCTTCTAAAGCTTTGGAAATTGCTTGTGCATACACAAAGTCGTCTAAAGTATCGATATCGATAACTCTATATCTTGGCATTTGATAGCCAATTCTCTTAAGGTTGGTTACTTTTCCTTCTAAATTTTGAGCTGTGTAAAAGTAGAATTGTCCACAGTCTTGATAGCATGGCGGTAGATCTTGAGAGCGAGTCATTGCATACTGTGGCTCGCGATAAACGATATTGCCTATAGGATCTTCAATAAAAGCTCTTTGAATAGGGAAAGGAAACTCACAAATTGAGGTTAAAGTATCAGCTTTTTCCTCAATAAATTTTTGGTAAGCTCTTTTTAGATGAAAACCATTTAATAAAGGTGCTGTAGCGTAGATGCAACAGACATTGTCTATGTTTTCACCACTTTGCTTTAATCTTTTATAAGCATCGACTACCACTGCATAAGTTCCGGTAAAATCGTCGGCTAAACTCTTATCTCTTACAAAAGGAGCACAAGCACCGTATTGAGTGGCTACTTCAATAATTTGAGGGCAGTCAGTTGAGACGATTACTTTTGAAAATACACCACTGTCTAAGGCTGCTTTGATAGAGTAACTAATTAAAGGAGCACCGTTAAAGTCTTTGATATTTTTTAAAGGGATCCTCTTTGAGCCACCACGAGCAGGGATCACTGCAATATTGTTCATAAATTCTATGAAATTTCCTTATCTAATAAACTACATAAGGTAGCTGCGCACATTTGTAATTGCACATGACTTAATTTTGGAAAGAGCGGAATAGAGAGTGTGTGACTAAAGAAATACTCAGCCCCATCTAACTTTTCATATGCTTTTAAGCTTTGATAATAAGGGTGATCATAAATTGGTAAATAATGAATTTGTACACCAATATTATGTTTGCGTAGTTCTTCGTAGAGGTGATCTCTACAATTGCCAGGTAAAGACACTTGATAAAGATGCCAAGAGCTTAGGGAGTCTTTAGTATCTGCAATAGGCAACACTAAACCTTTTTGATCTTTTAAAAGTTCTAGGTAAGCTTTTGCTTGCTCTCTTCTTTTAGCTAAAAAGTCATCAACTTTATTTAATTGAGTAATACCTAAAGCTGCCTGCAAGTCCGATAAACGATAGTTAAAACCAAGATCTTGCATCTCATAGTAGTAAGCAGGGTAGTTTTGATTTACAAGTTTAGCTTTATCGTGCTCAATACCATGAGAGGAGAACTTCTTAATGATTTGGAAGAACTTCTCATTATTAGTCAAACACATACCACCTTCTGCGGTAGTAATAATTTTGACAGGATGGAAACTAAATACGGTGATATCAGAGTATTTGCAACTACCAATTTTACTGCCGTGATACTCTGCACCTAAGGCATGAGCTGCATCTTCTAGAAGATAAAAACCATACTCAGCTTTAAGTTTAGAAAGACGCTCTAAATCAACAGGTTTACCTGATAAATGAACCGCAACTACAACTTTTGGTAGCTTGTTTTGAGCTTTTGCTTTGAGGAGCATTTGCTCAAGGGCATCAACATTTAGATTACCAGTAAATTTATCAACATCGATAAATTCGACGTTTGCACCTAGGTATCTTGCGCAGTTTGCTGAAGCTACAAAGCTAATGGCGCTAACATAGACGTAGTCATCTTTTTGCACGCCAAAAGCTATCATCGCAAGATGTAGGGCTGAGGTGCAGGAATTTACACCTACAGCGTATTGAGCACCACAATAGTCTGCGACATTGTCTTCAAATTCTGTAATTAAAGGACCACAAGTTAAATAACCAGAGGTAAGAACATCTCTTACAGCCTCTAGATCATCTTGCTCAATTGTCTGAGTGCTGTAAGGAATCATTATTTCACCTTAGCTAAAAAGTCTTTAATTTCTTCAACGTTTAAGTAATGAGGGTTGTTAAAGGAGTTGTACTCAAAGTCTAAAGGTACAGCATTACCTTTTTCACCAAGAGCCGTCTTTGTAAAATTCTCACTGCCGTAATTGTTGAACACAATAGCAGGTCTAATGATAAAGAAATCATCAAACTCAATTACGTGCATAGAGTCATCGCGAGGACACATTAACTCATGAATTTTTTCACCAGGTCTAATACCCACTTCTTTTTGTGGAATATTAGGGGCGATAGCGGTTGCTAAATCTACAATTTTAATAGATGGAATTTTTGGTACAAAAGTTTCGCCACCGTGCATTCTTACTAAGGATTTTAGTACGAAATTTACCCCTTGCTCTAAGGAAATCCAAAAGCGGGTCATCTTCATATCAGTGATAGGAATAAAATCTGCTTTTTCCTCAACTAGTTTCTTAAAGAAAGGTACTACAGAACCACGAGATCCTGAAACATTACCATAGCGCACTACTGCAAAGCGGGTTTTACCTTCCCCAACTAAGTTATTTGCAGCGGTAAATAACTTATCTGAGCAGAGTTTTGTAGCACCATATAGATTGATTGGGTTAGCTGCTTTATCTGTTGATAAGGCAATTACTTTTTCTACATTACAATCAATTGCTGCCTGAATAATATTGTCAGCACCACCAATATTTGTCTTGATGCATTCTTGAGGGTTGTATTCAGCAGCAGGTACTTGCTTGATGGCAGCAGCGTGAATCACAATATCCACTCCTTTCATGGCCATCTTTAACCTTTGCAGATCACGGACATCGCCAATAAAGTAACGAAGTTTTGAGCTATAAGCTGCAAGTCTTTGTTGCATTTCGTATTGCTTTAACTCGTCACGGGAATAAATGATCACTTTTTTGATGTCATAATTATCTAATAAAGTTTTGACAAATTTATTACCAAAAGAGCCTGTTCCACCAGTTACAAGAAGGGTCTTACCCTTTAAATACTCTGCAACCTTCAAAAAAATATCCATGATCATTCCTTAGTTTGAAGCAACTATGCCATATTTTTTCATTTTTTCAACTAAAGTTGTGCGACGTAGTCCTAAAATTTCAGAAGCTTTTGCTACAACACCATTACTTTGCTCTAAAGCTTGCTTAATCATATTGATTTCGATATTAGAAACCATGTCTTTAAGATTGATACCCTCAGGGGATAGGGTAGGCATAAATGCTTGAGCCATATCATTTTCACCTTCAATAATTGGTAGTGGAGGTAAATCAATTGGCTTGCTGTCTGCCTCTTCTACATTGAAATCCTCTTGGATTTCATCACCAGGTAGTGGTACTGAGAAGTTATCTAATAAAGCCATACGTTCTGCATATGGATCGTCTTCAAGTTTTCCACCACGATAAGTTACTGGTAAATCACCTACATCTACAACTTCATTTGGATGTAAGATTAACAATCTTTCAACTAAGTTTGAAAGCTCACGAACGTTGCCAGGCCACTTGCAGGACATTAGTTCGAGCATTGCTCTTTGAGTAAACTTAATGGTGGCATTTTGCTCTTTGCTGTGACGATTTACTAGTTCTTGAACTAGTAATGGAATATCGTCAGCTCTGTCACGTAGAGGTGGTGTTTCAATTGGGAATACATTTAAACGATAGAATAAATCCTGTCTAAATTGTTTTTCCTCAACCATCTTTTCAAGATTCTGGTGAGTTGCTGCAATCACTCTTACGTTTGCTTTAATAGGTTTATTTGAACCTACACGCTCAAATTGACGTTCTTGTAACACACGTAATAGTTTTACTTGCATCTGTAGTGGCATATCACCAATTTCGTCAAGGAAGATAGTACCACCTTCGGCTAATTCAAAACGACCTTCATGGGCACTAATAGCACCTGTAAAAGCACCTTTTTCATGACCAAATAATTCTGATTCAAGCAATTCACTAGGAATTGCACCACAGTTAACTGGTACAAAGGCTTTGTTCTTACGATTTGATAATTCGTGAATAGCCCTTGCTACTACTTCTTTACCAGTACCAGATTCACCTAAGATAAGTACTGAAGCATCAGTAGTTGCTACTTGTTCAATTAAACGACGTACGTTAGTAATAGCCTTGCCTTGACCTACTAACATCTTAATTAAAGTGGTAGCTCCATTGCCAGATTTAGAAGAGAACTTTCTCATGGTTCTAAAAGATTGGCAATAGTGCAATAAAGATACAATCTCGTCATACTCAGGATCGTTACTGATTTTACCCATTAAGTTAGGGCATGAAGAAAGATCTTCTTTAACGTCATCTTGGCAAAGTAAGAATGCAGTATCCTTATGCTCGTCAATAAGAGCTTTATAATCTGTGTCGATGCTACCTAAGATACAGTAATCAACATTGCTATCTTGGGCATTGAAATAAGAAATACAGTCGTCAATTTCACCACTTTGACATACTAAGCCTAGAAACTCAAAAATGGTCTCTAGAGATTTTCTTTTTTGACTGTCTTTCTCAAGAATTAGCAAGTTTCCTGAAAATTTCATTTGCTACACCGTAAAGTTTTTGACAATAACTTTTTAACTAAATTTAACTTACTAATATCATAACCTAGTTTTTGCTATCGACAAAATTTTGACAATCTTTAAAGATAATTTTTAAAAATTTTTCATCTAATCTGTGAGCTAAGACTAATTTTACTCCCATCATCTTGTTATCAAATCTCATAAAAATCAGTTTTTATCGGCTACTAAAATTTAATATTACAAAATGATCTATTTGCGCACGGTAGTCAAAAATTTGAATTTTTGACTAAGCAAAATTCTTTAAAATTTAGTTTGGCATGAAGCTTGCTTTAGATAAGAAAAAGTTTGTTTAGTCAATTTTTTGTTAAAGGTGAGCTTATGAGCGATGAAGCAATTTTAAATCCTACTTCAAGTCTTGATATGGGACTTGTAGGGGATCATCGTAATTTAAGTAAGCTAAAACAATTAGGTCGTGGTGACAAGCGCTCACAGGCTTTAGCTTTAAAGGCATGTGCTGAGCAATTTCAATCTATCCTCAATCAATATTGGGTAGATGCTATGCGTCAATCAAACGATACTATCAATCCAGATTCACCTTTACACTCAAAATACTCTGGTTTCTTTGAGGACATGCTAGCTCAACAGAATGTTTCTACCATGACTCAAAATTCTGGCATGAATAAAAACTCCATCACCTACCTTTTAACTAAGCAGTTTGCAAAATCTTTAGGTGATGAGGGTAAGGAGTTATTAAAAGAGCTAGATAAGATGGCAGTATCCTCTCATCAAGGTGGATATATTAAAGGCTCTAATGTTAACGCTAGTGTCGCTAATCTTAATCAAATGCTACAAAACTCTAAAGTTGATCCTAGCTCTAGTGTTCAAAACTTATCTAAATTATTTAAAGATCTTCCTGATCCAAATGGCATGAGAGACTTTGATTCTTCACAAGACTTCGTTGAGAAGATGATGCCTTATGCCTTAAAGGCGGTAGAAGGCTTAGGCTTTAACCCATTAGTTCTAGTAGCTCAAGCTGCTCTTGAAACAGGATGGGGTAAACATGTTTCACCTGGTAATAACTACTTTGGTATTAAAGCGACAAAAGATTGGCAGGGACAAACCGAAAAATTGACCTCTGATGAGTATGAGAATGGTCGTTTTGTGGCAGAGCAGAGTGATTTTAGAAAATATTCTGACGTTTTAGCGTCAATGAAAGATTACATTAAGTTTATAAAGGAGAATCCTCGTTATCAAAATGCAGTGAATAAATCGTACAATCCAGACGAATATTTTGAGGAAATTCAAAGAGCTGGGTACGCAACTGATCCTAATTACGCAGACAAGTTGAAAAAAATTTCACGCAAAATTGCATTTATGGCATACAAATAGCATATAGAAAAATATAGAGGATAAAAAAGGCAATTTTTTGCCAAAAGGGGTTTTAAGATGTCAATCGATTTAATCTACACTGGTAAATATGGTGTTCTAAACGCTCAGAAGTTATTGAATTCAACTTCAAATAACATCAACAACGTTAACACTGAAGGTTATGTCCGTAAGGAAACCTTAACCTATACCTCTTGTGTTGATTGGGGCGTTGGTGCTACTTATACCCGTCGTTTATATGATCAATTCGTACAAAAGCAAATGTATACCGATCAAGGCAATAAGTCTTACTATGAAGCTTATGCCTCAGGTATGGATACAGCTGACAGAATTTTGTCAGATGATACTATGTCACTTGCTAATGCTACTACTAAATTCTTTGACGCTTTATCAACAGCTGCAAATGCCCCAACTTCAGCAGCTAATAGAAATGAGGCTAAAGGTCAATTAGAGAACTTAGTAGGTCGTATCAATTCAGCTAACAATACTTTAGTTGATTCTTTAAATGAAGTTAACGGCAAAATCTCTGATGAAGTTGCTGACATTAACTCCTACACTCAAGCTATCTGTAAAATCAATGACGAGATTAGAGTTTTATCCTTATCAGATGTAGCTACTAACAATGAAATCTACATGCAAATGTTAGATGAGCGTGATCGCTTAATTGGCAAGTTATCAGAGCATGTAGCTATCAATGTTCAAGTTCAATCTGACAATACTTATGAAGTTTACATGGATTCAGGTATGCTACTTGCTAATGGCGATACCTATGCAACTTTAGTACAAGGTCAAAATGAATTTGATGTTACTAAAAGTGAAATCCATTTAACTTACAATTCTATCGCTGGTGGTAGAAAAGATAATACTGACGTAAAGCTAACTAATAACTCTATTGGTGGTGCTTTAGGTGGTTATTTAAATTCTACAACCGAAATTCGTAATTCTATGCGTGAAATCGGTAAGCTTACTGTAGCTTTAGCCGATGCATTGAACGTTCAAAACAAAGCTGGTTTCACCCTTGAGGATATTGCAGGTTCAAACCTAATCAACGTTAAAGGTGTTTATGCTACCTCAACTAACGATACTCAAGGTTTATACTGCACCTTTAATGAAGGTCAAGGTTCAAACGTTCAAGGTTATGATTTTAAAGTTTCTTTCTCTGATGGTGATTTACACGTTTACAGAGTAGAAGAAGACGAGCGTATGGTGGAAATTACAGCTGATATTCCAGCTGCTGACATCGTAACTAACGGTAACAACACCACCATTACTTTAAATGAATATGGTCTAACCTTTAATATGAATGCTTCTTTAAATCAATTAAAGAATGACAAGACTGTATTCTATGTACAACCAACTTTAATGGTAGGCTCTACTGTTGAATCAAATGTTTCAAAGCCAGAGGACTTTGCTTTTGCCTCAGCTGTAAGAACTGGTACTAAAGCTGACAACTATGGTAATGCAACTATCGTATTATCAAGCTGTACTAATACTGGTGCTGATTTTGGTGTTTCAGTTGATCCTGCTACTAAAAAGCCTGTATTTAACACTGGTGCTCCATCACAAATTAAGATTGATGCTCAAGGCAACTATCTAATTTATGACAACAACAATACCTTATTAGGTATGGCACCTGCTAGCACTAAGGGTACTAACGTATTTGCTAATGCAGTAACTTATGATCGGGCTACAAATAGTTTTACTAACACTCCACTTGCTGGTAATAACGGTTATCCTGGCTATGACGTATCTATTAACGGTACTGTAAAGGAGAACGATGCTTTTTATGTTGAGATTAACTCAGGCGGTCAAGCAGATAACTCTAATGGTAATGCTTTAATTGGTATTAGAAGTCAGTCTATTGTACGTTCAACTGGTTCAAGCCAAGTTACCACCTTTAATGACGGTTACGCTAACCTTTTAGGTGAACTAGGTACTTCAATTACCACTGCTACTGCTAATAAAGATGCAGCAGCTGCAAAACTTGAGCAAACCACTAAGTTATACCAATCAACAGCAGGTGTAAATCTAGATGAGGAAGCTACTAATCTTGTGATGTATCAACAAACTTATCAAGCTTGTGCCAAGATTATTGAAGCTTCACAAACCATTTTTAATGCTCTAATTGGTGCATTCTAAGGAGGTGAGCTATGAGAATTTCAACCACCATGCAGTTTACTAACAGTTTGTCTTATATTCAAAAGTCAAACTCAAGTGTAGATGAAGCTTCTAACCGTTACAATTCAGGCTTAAAGTTTCAAACTGCCGGCGAGAATCCTTCAGGCATGGCCTCTAAGGTAAAGTATGAAGGTGCTATTAGCTCTTACAAGCAATACGCTAAAGACGGAGGATTAGCAGCTAACACTTTATCTGAAGAAGAAACCGCTTTGAAATTTATGTGGTCAGCTTTATCAAGCATCAACACACGTTTAATTCAGTGTGTGGATGGTTCTAATGATCAAAACAGCTTGATTGCTTTAGCAGAGGAAATTGGTCAAACCAGAGATCACTTATATGATCTTATGAATACTCAAAATACTGACGGTGAGTATATTTTCTCTGGTGCACAAAGTGATATTCCAACTTACACTTTAACCTCAGATGGTCACTATGTATGCCAAGCTGACGGTTCAACTCGTAGTGTGTTAGTGGCACCAAGTATCACTGTACAAGTATCAGATTCAGGTTTAGATGTTTTTGAAAACTGCCGTTTAGCTGACACCATGACTGTTACTGCTACTCCTAATATTGGTAGTAGTGTAATTTCCTCATATGGAGATTTTGGTGATCTATATGATAAGTATTATTCACCTGCTACAGGTGCTAACAATACTTTGACTATTAACGTAGCAAATGACAATTCCTTTGAATTACTAGCACCAGATGGCACTGTAATTGAGACTGGTGAGGTAAATCTTGAGGATGGCACTATCAATGTAAAAGGTATGGAGTTTACTATTCCTGATCCTGAAAATTATGCTGGTACCATCGAGATTGAACTTGATCCTCCTAAGACTGACAACATCTTAAATGCTTTAACCAAGATTGTTGACATTATTGAGGATGAATCTATCTCTAATACCGACAAGATTGCAGCTATCACAGAAGCTCAAGTTAATGTTCAAAACGCTATGACTCGTTACGATTCATATCGTGGTAAGGTCGGTGCTAGACAAAACACCATTGCCACAATTTTAACATCTAACAATTCTTTATCTGATATTAAGACCGAATCAAAGGCAAATGTATCTGAGGTTGATGCCTTTGAAGCTGCTTCTGATTTGATTCAGTCTCAAAATCAGTTAAATGTTTCAAGACAGATTTATAGCATGCTTTCAAAGCAATCACTATTTGATTACATATAATAACTTAAGAGGAAGAGAAAAATGATTAACTTAAATACTGTTGCAAATGCAAACCATGTAGCTACCACTACTTTAGACAACAAAACTAATGTTGCAACTGCAACTGAGGTTAACAAGCAAGTTAACACTGGTGCCTCTGCAGTAGTTGAGTTACAAACCAATGTTGCTGATGTAAATGCAAAAAGCTCTATCAAAGTAGATGCAACTAATGCAAAAGCTTTTGTTGCTGATATCGCAGCTATGCTAGGTCAATCAAATGGTAGCGTACAAGCTAACTTAAATGGTTTTGACGCTGCAAGACTACTAGCTTAACAAAAGATTTGGCCTTGCCTTTGAGGCAGGCCAAAAATTTTTGTAAAAAATATTAAAGTTTGTAAAAAGGCTGTCCGTTATACAAAATAGGAGAGATGTAATACCTGTATTTTGGGTATAAATAACCATTTATAAACTTCAGACTAAAAAACTGGAGGAATGAGTTATGACTATGACAGCTATCAATTCAACCTCATTAGAGAAAACTACATACCAAAATAAAATAACTCAAAAGCCTGATACCTTTAGATTACAGGATGTAATCGAGGATGAGGATAAAGTAGTTACTAGTGCTAAAGAGCCTACAACTACTAATGAAACCGAGGATACTAAAGTAAATCCTGACGATAAAAAGATCTCAAAGGCACTACAAGAGCGAAATGAGAAATTAGCTCAAGAGCGTATGAATGATTTAAATCGTCAGAATATCGGTTTGGCTTTTAGTTTTGATAAAGATACTGATAACACTATCGTAAAGGTAACTGACTTAAATACTGAGAAATTAGTTCGTCAAATTCCATCAGAGGAATTCTTAGAGTTATCTAAGCGTTTAAATGAGTATCAGCAAAACAATCAAGTAACAGCTCAAAGCAAAGAGAAATTTGCTAAAGGTCTGTTCCTAGACGATATTGTCTAATCATTTTTCTGCTCTCACAACTCTCCTTTTTAGGAGAGTTGTGCTCTCATATCTTTAATTTTTTCTTTTCTCTTTCTTTAAAATCCGTCATAATCAGCTTCTATTTAGCTTTGATGAAAAAGTGTGGCATTGGTGACACTTAATTGTTAAAAAAACATTCAAGAAAAATCAGAATCGAACGATAATAAATATATAAGACATAAGTATTTTTGGTTTGCAGGAGATCCAAATGTACGGTAGAAATTTAAAAGCGTATAAAAAAACAAATTTAGAGGCTGAGTTATCAGTTGCTGATCCTCATCGTGTAATTCAGATGATGTATGAGGGCTTAATTGAGCGTTTATCTCAGGCTAAAGGTGCAATTATGCGCCATGACTATGAGTATAAGGCTGATAGAATTTCAAAAGCTGTTGGCATTATCAATGGTCTACAGTCAGCTTTAGATAACCGCTCAAACCCAGAGTTAGGTCAGAGGATGTTTGCCTTATATGACTATATGAAGGAGTTATTAACTAAAGCTTCAGTATCTTTGGATACAGCCCCTATTGATGAGGTTATAAACTTAATCCTTCCAATTAAGCAAGCCTGGGATCAGATCCCTCAAGATATTAAAGAAAAGACTAATCAGCAGATCTTAAATTC
>JAEWPL010000299.1 GCA_023460615.1 Pseudomonadota bacterium
AAACAGTAGCCTTCGGACCATTTAATAGAATGTTACCTACAGCTAAAGCTTTAGCGGTAATGATAAGTTCTTCACTTGTAGGGGCACTGATAATTAAAAGTTTATCTGATTGACTTGCTTTAATGTCAGCCATTTCGATACTTGGTGCATCTACTTTTGGATAATCCTTTAAGAAATCAGGACGATTGTCATTAGTTAAAAAGACTACCGCGTGTCCTTTATTTGGTAATTGATTGATAAAAGCTGGGTAATCAATACCACGCCACTTGGTAATTACACCACCGAAGGAGGCAATCACAGAAGCAGCCTTTAACATATCGTTATCAATCTTTTCTGGGAACACAAAAGATAACGTACTCTTTTCGTTGGTACTTACATTAAAGAAAGGTACAGGGAAAGAGGATAAGTCATTGGCAATATGTAACTTCTGCTTAGTTAAAGACAAAACTGTCTGAGAGGAAATATTAAGCCATAAGGTGGTATTAACAGGGTTCTCACAGTAGTCTGAATAGTGACCTATAAATTCAAATTCAAATTGGTTCTGATCTTTAATCGCATAGTTTTCAATAGGAATTAAAACTCTATTCTTTACACCTAAGTCTTCTTTTTTAATTGGGATACTCTTTTGGAGTAAACCATTTAAGTACACATTCAACTGAGAAATGGTAGGTATTAAAGATGGAGATGGGGTGTAATAAAGCTCTAAACTTGCATCGGTGATAATTTCATCACGCTTAATGTAAAATTGAACATTACGCTTTGGGGTAGAGCCTGTGAGTGCAAGTCCACCTGAGGCATCTGTCCAATCTAATTTAGCTAAAGATATCTTCTGTTCAATACTACTAATATTTTGAACTTTAATATCAGTGGATTTATTGTCAGTCTTGTCAGCTGCAAAGGTACAAGTTGAGGTAATTGCTAATACCAAAGCAGTTATGACTTTTGTTAATACCTTAGGACGCATGGTGCTCAATCCTCATTGTTATAAAATATGTGGGCGTTCTTATCAGAACGTAAAACTCTTCTGTCAAATCTAATATCTAATGGTTGCGGTAATAAGCTAAAGACAAACTTTAAAGAGCTTACCATTACCCACAGTATTTCTTTTAAACCATGAGGTACATTATTAAGCATCTTTAAATAGCCATTAAAACCAAAAGTAACTAGAGTATGAATTCCGTGTAATAGAGTGTCTTGATGTAAATTCTCAAAGCTATGTGACCATCTGTCAGCACAGGCAAAAGTACAACGAATGTATTTAATGTTTTCCTCTTTAGTCTTTAATTCTAGTTGCAATCCTAGTTTATTATTGCTACTAAATTTTACCTTTGCATTAAATACATAATCCTCAAGATTGTGGTTTATGTGCACTTTTAAGCTCTGATCTAACTTAAATAAACTACATAAATTCTTATTAGATTTTTTCCAAAGAGGTAATCTAATGCCTAAACCTTCTTTAGAAAAGTCAGTGATATCTACGTTAAATACATAGCCATTATCTAATTCTAATTTACCTTTCATGTCACACAGTACACGAGGGGAGGCGCGTACTTGCTTTGCCTCTAAAGCTACAGCTGAAGCTGCACCTAAAATTAAAAGGTTATATAAAACCCAAAGTAGATTTACAACTACTGTGCTTACCTCACAGAAAGGATTAAAGATAATGTTATAAATACCATAAACTAAAGCTATGAAGTTTATGATGATTAACAACACATAAGGCTTTGATACTGACCAGTCAAAGTAGGTGTTTTCATTTGAAGCACCTTTAGCGGTTACATTGAATTTACCGTGTTTTGGGGAAATTAAAGCAACTAGAGTTGGCACTGTGATATACCAAGACAGAATAGTTTCATATACCACACCCCAGAAATAGAATCTTTTGTTGCCTTGAATTCTTTGATTAGTCATAGTTGAGTGCAACATATGTGGTAGCACAAAGGACAAAATCGCCAAACCAGTAGCAAAAATTACATAGGTATTAAAGAATAAATAAGGTAGTGGTGCTATCAAGAAAATAATACGTGGAATGCCATGCAAAAAGTGGATCATAGCATTAGCAAAGCAAATTCTTTGTGGCAGAGTGAGACCTTTACCAGTAAAAGGATTATCAATTCTAAAGATTTGCACCATGCCACGAGCCCAACGAATACGCTGATTGATATGATCGGCTAAAGACTCTGTAGCAAGACCTGCAGCTAGTGGCATACTGATAAAAGCAGAGGAGTAACCTTTTCTGTTTAAACGTAAGGAGGTGTGAGCATCTTCTGTAACCGTCTCCACTGCGATACCACCAATTTCTAATAGTGGTTTACGTCTTATCACCGCACATGATCCACAGAACATGGTTGCATTCCAAGTGTCATTACCCTTTTGAATGAAATCGTGGAATAAAGAGTTTTCAGCTGGCACATCACCATGTAAGGACAAGTTCTTTTCAAAAGGATCTTGAGAATAAAAATGGTGTGGTGTTTGTACTAGTGCAATATTCTCATCGTGTACCATCCAACCTACTGTCATTTGTAAAAAGGCTCTTACAGGTACGTGGTCACAGTCAAAAATTGCTACTAAATCACCATTAGTAACGGTAAGGGCGTGGTTGATGTTACCTGCTTTGGCATGATTGTGCTCATCTCTTTTTATGTAATTAACACCTATTTCATTACAGTATTGTTCAAATTCTAAGCGAGAACCATCATCAAGCATATGAACTTTGAGTTTATCTTTTGGCCAATCTAAATCTAAGGCTGCTAAAAGACAAGGTTTTACCACCTCTAAAGGCTCATTGTAACTAGGTATAAAGATATCAACACTTGGCCATAAACTAGTGTCTTTAGGTAGTGGATAAGGTTTACGATCTAAAACCCAACTTACTTGGAAATATGACAATACCATTACTAAATAAGCATAGATTTCAGCTAATAATAAAACAATGGCGCAAAAGGTGGTAAAGCCATCGGAGATTAAAATGGTTTTACTTATACGCCAGTAGATATATCTTGTTGAGATGGTAATGGAGATAAAGATCATGAGCATTAGAGCTACACGATTTTTAACACTCTTTAAGATAATCGCTAAGGTCCACATTAACGCCACGAAGATGAACTGATAAGTTACATCAAAAGGCTGTGTAACAATTAAAATGGAAAAGATAAAGGAGATTATCAAAAGTGCTATTACAAACTTTTTATATCTACTAAATAGTAAAGTTGTTACTTTAGTACTGTCATTTTCAAGCTTTTGGGTATAGGCAGTGGTAACGGCAAGTATTGGTTTTACAAGATATTGATTAAAAAGCTTGTAAATACGATTAGAGATTAAATAGGAGTTACTATTTTGAACTCGAGTCTGCTTGATAAAGAGTAAAAACAAGCCTTGTACCACAAAACGCAAAGGATCAAATAGCTTTGGCTTATTGCGTTTGATTTGTGGAAAATATAAGTCAAAACGCTTAAAAACCTGGTTGTAAGCGCCTTTTTCAAATGGTATTAGTGCAAAAAGAATAGAGTAAAAGAATAAATTTACGGCGCAGGTTAGCCTATCAACACCATTAAGGCGCCAAGAGTTATATAACCTCAAGGGAGTAAACTCCACTCTAAACTTACTACTAATCATTGCCGTTATCGCTCACAGCTTTTTCACCATCTAAGATTAGAATTAGTTCAAATAGGAGTTTTTGAATATCTAAGCTTGAGGCACTGATTGGTAAATATTTAGTTATAGGCATTTGACGAATTAAAGACTGCAACATGCACTCATCATAAGTAATAGTGGACTTTAATAATTGAGCTTTAAAAGGACTTACTTGATATAAATCCTTTAAGTCATAATTAAGCTTCGACTTTAAATTAAAGTCATTGATAAGTAAAAATTCATGATCTAAAAGAGGCTCCATATAATTTAGTCTAAAGGCACTGTTGCCATCAGGTTTTAGTAAGCTTAATACTAAATCTACTTTGCCTGTAAGACTACAACTTAGCTCATTTCCTCTAATGCCACCATCTATAAAGATGTAATCTAACTTTTGTAATTGCTTGAGTTTAAATATAAGTTTATCAGAGATAGCATTTGACTTTGATAAATCTAAGTCCTGTGCTTTTCCTAAAGGCATTAGGTAACACTGATTCACGTAGTGGTACACAAAGGATGGGGAATTTTTATCAAAAGTTTGTTGTAAAAGAGCATCACTCCAGCCATAACTATCCTTTTCTAAGTTAAAAAAAGTTGCTAATTGTGGCTCTGCTTTTTTTAGGTTAGCATCAACAACTAAAGACTTTTTGTCAATTAAAGTACAAGCGTGAGCAAGCGCAGCGCTTACACTACTTGTTCCTACATTACCATTGATACCTTGAACAAGAACGATTTTCATAAGGTTTACTAACTAGAAAAGTTTATCTAATTTCTTACATAAAAAGCTGTAACTCTTTTTTAGGTTAGAGCATTTTTCATCTTGATGAAAATCAACATAGCTACCAATTGCGCAGTCGTTACTTAAGGCTAAGGTGGCAATATCCTCTGGTAGAGCACAAATATCTTTCTGATCTTCCTTGTAGATCTTTTCTATCTTGCTTTTGGATTTAAAAAACAAGCCTAATGGGAGTGCTCCTTTCAAACAGGCTTTCACAAACTGCATGTGTGAGTCTTTTGTCATCTTCATCATACCTTTATATGAGTGGATCTTATTTATTATGGTTTTGATCCTTATAAACTAATATATAGCAAAAGCTTTAAATAACTTTAACAAAATATGCTTAAAAAGAGCTTATTTTTCCTAATTTGCAATAGTGCTCATAAATTTTGAGAAATCTTTATTTGCGATTTTTATTGAAAATAAAACGTTTGTATTAAAAAATTGAAATTAAACTAGTCTATATAAAACGAAAAACTTTCTAGTTAATCTAAATTGTGCGTAAATTGCGTATTATGTTGCGTTGCACAATTTAGATTTAAGGTAGGAAAAAGTGACTAGGTTAAGATTCAATTCCTGGAAGCATAATAAGTGCTTGTTTTAAATCAGCAATTTCATCTCTAATTTGAGCTGCTTCCTCAAATTTTAGCTCGCGAGCGTATTTAATCATATCCTTGCTTAACTCATCGATTCGCTTACTAATCTCTTTGGCATTAAGTTTAGATAAATGATTATCTTTCTCCCACTGCTTTCTTGAGATTGGGCGCTTTCTATCCTCTGTAGGTGCTTTAAACGAAGAGGTATCATTGATAGCAGCTTCCATAATATCCACAATCTTTTTATGGATTTGTTTAGGGGTAATGTGGTGTTCAAGATTATATTGCTCTTGTAACTTACGGCGATTTGCAGTGACCTCGATGGTTTCTTTCATAGAATCTGTGATGGTATCAGCATAGAAGATAGCCTTACCATGCACATTACGCGCTGCACGTCCAACAGTTTGGATTAAAGCGCGAGACGATCTTAAAAAGCCTTCCTTATCGGCATCTAAGATTGCAACTAAGGATACTTCAGGCATATCTAAGCCTTCACGCAATAAGTTAATACCAATTAGAGCATCAAATTCACCTAAACGTAAATCACGGATAATATCCATGCGCTCTACAGCATCGATATCAGAGTGTAAGTATCTAACCTTAAGACCGTGATCACTTAAATAGGAGGTAAGCTCTTCTGCCATCTTTTTAGTAAGAGTTGTAATTAAAACTCTTTCATTATTTTTAGCACAAGCTCTAATCTCACTCATGACATCATCAACTTGATTAGCAACAGGTCTTACCTCAATAATAGGATCTAAAAGTCCTGTAGGTCTTATGATTTGCTCTACAACCTGACTTGATTCTTTAAGCTCAAGATCTGCTGGTGTTGCTGATACATATAAAGTTTTAGGCTGTAACTTTCTAAACTCGTCAAAAGTCAAAGGACGATTGTCAAAAGCTGAAGGTAATCTAAATCCAAAATTTACCAAACTCTCTTTTCTTGAGTGATCTCCTTTATACATAGCGCCAATTTGTGGCACTGTAACGTGGGATTCATCAATAATTAAAAGACCATCTTTTGGTAAATAGTCAAACAAACAAGGAGGTGGTTCTCCTTCTTTGCGACCTGTTAAGTAGCGAGAGTAATTCTCGATACCAGAGCAGTAACCTAATTCATTGATCATCTCAATATCGTAGGTAGTGCGCTCTCTAATTCTTTGCTCTTCTAATAGCTTGTGCTGACTTAAAAAGAAATCACAGCGATCTTTAAGCTCTTCTTTAATTTGCTCTACTGCATTATCAAGCACACTCTTTGGAGTTACATAGTGAGTTTTTGGAAAGATAGTAACTCTAGGTAACTCACTAATGGTTTGACCTGTTAGCGGATCAAAGCTTTTAATAGATTCAATCTCGTCGTCAAACAATTCAAGTCCAATTGCATATCCATCAGCATCGGATGGGTAAATATCAATGACATCACCGCGTACTCTAAAGGTGGATCTTGCAAAGCCTAAATCATTACGACTATATTGCAAAGAGGATAATCTTTTTGTGATTTGCTCTTGGGTAATTTGCTCGCCACGGGAAACATGAAGCATCATTTTTAAGTAAGTTTCAGGCTCACCTAAACCGTAGATTGCAGAGACAGAGCAGACTACAATTACGTCTTTACGCTCCATTAAAGCTTTAGTTGCTGAAAGTCTCATCTGATCAATATGATCATTTACACTTGCATCTTTTTCGATGAAAGTATCTGAGGCTGCTACATAAGCTTCTGGCTGATAGTAGTCGTAATAAGAAACGAAGTATTCCACTGCATTTTCAGGGAAAAATTCTTTCATCTCACCATACAACTGCGCAGCTAGGGTTTTGTTGTGGGACAAAATCATGGTTGGGCGATTGAGTTTAGCAATCACGTTAGCCATGGTAAAGGTTTTACCAGAGCCTGTAACACCAAGTAAAGTTTGAAATTTGTCGCCACGTGAAAAACCGTCCACTAACTTTTCAATAGCTTGTGGCTGATCACCTGTAGGTGCAAATTGAGAATGTAATTTAAACAATGCCATTTTTAGTATTATTTTGAGAAAAGCTGATAATTCTTGATGGCAACATCCACCATAAATTCAATCACACTGTTAAGATCGTCCTCATCAAGCTCTGCTTCAATATCTACCTTTGAAACTTCACTAATAGTATTTAAATCAGCTAAAGCTTCTTGAGAAGATACTTTTTCTAAAGAGCCATCTTCTTTACTTACAGTCAAACCTAAACTTAAACCATAAGAAAGATCCGCTAATACTTGTAGTCTTTGTTTTTTGTCTACACTACTACCTGGGAAACAGAAAAGATCTTGAGCTGCGTTATCAAGTTTATCTTTAATATCTAAACCTAAATTAGTAAGTGTAGCTACAACTGCACCTGGCAGTGGTTGATTGTCATTTAAAAGGTTTGAGAATACATTGTTGTAAATTCTAGAACCAGGCTCTATACCTTTTGCAATAATACCAATTGCAAGAGCAAACCAAGAAAAAGGTGTCTCAGTAATTCCTGATTGAGTTAACTCTGTTAATACCTTTTCATAGTTACTATTTTGTGGGCTCATAATAATCCTTAGGAAAAATAAAGGAATAAAAATTTTTTATTCACTTAAAGACAAATTTTTTTAATTATAGATTATAATAGCTAAACCTTATTTTTGTCACCTTTGACTTACGTCTTACGGTGAGTTGCTTTTTTACAAATGGAATTTAAAGATGCATCCAATGCTTAATATTGCAGCTCGTGCTGCACGTACAGCTGGTAACTTAATTGCTCGCAATATCGGCCAACAAGGTAACTTTGAAGTTGCTACTAAGAACAAGGACGATCTTGTAACCTCAATTGACAAGCAATGCGAGAAAGTGGTTGCTGATACACTTTTAAAGGCTTATAGAGATCACTGCATTCTTGGTGAAGAAGGTGGTGTTATTGGTAATCCTGATTCAGAGTACCAATGGGTAGTTGATCCTATCGATGGCACAACTAATTTTGTGCAAGGTATCGCTCATTGCGCTGTTTCTATTGCTTTACGTCACAATGGCAAGACTGAAGTTGGTGTTGTTTTTGATCCTATTCTAAACGAGATGTTTACCGCAGCTCGTGGTGAAGGTGCATTTTTAAATGGTCATAGAATTCGCGTTGGTCAACGTGATTCTCTAGATGGCTCTATTATTGGTACTGCTTTCCCAACTAGATACCGTGATAGAATGCCTGCTTATCTTGAATTATTCACTCGTTTAATCTCAAATTGTGCTGATATCCGTCGTAGCGGTAGCGCAAGCTTAGACTTATGCTATGTAGCTTGTGGTCGTTTTGATGGTTATTTAGAACAAGGCTTAAAACAATGGGATTTTGCTGCAGGCGATCTTATTGTACGTGAAGCTGGTGGTTTAGTAACTGACTTTACTGGTGAGCCAAGCTATGTTAAGTCAGGTAACATCGTAGCTGCAAATCCTAAGGTATTACGCTCCTTATTAAAGATTTGCGATGTTCAAAACTTACCTGCAATTTTACGTTAATTAAAAAATTAAGCTCTAGCCTAAGCTAGAGCTTTCAACTTATTTCTCGGATTTTCTAAATAGTATCTCATAGTAAATTGTGACACAAGGATCAAACCTCAAAAATAGTCACAAACATTGATGGAATGCGAAATATAAATTGCATTCCATTTTTTGATTTGTGTTATAATATCTCATAATTCATGAGATATTATATAGGTAAATATCATGGCTCTAATTGAAAAACCTCAGTTACCTCCTTTAAAAGTTGGTAGTTCTGATTACCGTGGCACTAGATACCATTATGTACAGACATATACTTTTCACTACGATCCTGCTACAAAGAAATGTAAGAGAGATAGTCAAA
>JAEWPL010000300.1 GCA_023460615.1 Pseudomonadota bacterium
TGCTTTAAAAGAACATTGTTCCTTAGAGTTTTTATCTAAGATCACTCAAACCTCTGTCAAGAAGATTAAGGCTATTGCTAAGAAGCATAAGATTGAAATCGACGAGGAAAAGTAATTCTTAACAACAGCTCCTACTAAGTAGGAGCTGTTCATTTTGCATTTTAAATAGCCTACAATCATTTTTTAGTAAAAGGATCCATACCAATTATATAAAGAGTTTCCCAATGTTAATTTATGAAATAGACAGAAACCTTTTTAGAGCTGAATGTGAGGCAAGAGGCAGAGCTAAAGGAAAAGCTGAAGGTAAAGCTGAAGGTAAAGCTGAAATCATTGAGGAAATCGTTGTTAATGCTTTAAAAGAACATTGTTCCTTAGAGTTTTTATCTAAGATCACTCAAACCTCTGTCAAGAAGATTAAGGCTATTGCTAAGAAGCATAAGATTAAAATTGACGAGTAAGAGTAATCCTTAACTCTGCTCTTACTTTGTAGAAGATGTTTTTAGTGCTTATGATTTAAAGCACCAAACTGATCTTATGTTTTCAAAGCTATTTTCAAATACCTTTTTAAGTTAACTATTTCTTTTTATTGTCTACCTTCCTTCAATGAGACTAATTCTAGTTAGCTCTTTTTCAAAAAAGACCTTCGTTTTGCACAAAATTGATAAGGAATGGCTCCTTTAATAAATTTCTTTTTAGCAAAATATAGTGTGCTAAAATTAGTTTATGATGCGTTTTTAATCAATATGGAATTACTGTGCGACTTTTCTATCCTTTATCTTTAGCTATTTCTCTAAAGTATGTCTTCAATAGCCAAGCTCACCGTTTTGCGTCCTTTGTAGCACTACTTTCCATCTTAGGTATTACCTTAGGTGTGGCAGCCTTAATCATTGATACTTCGATTATGCAAGGGCTTCAGAACAACTTAAAACAAGTGGTTCTAAACAATACGGCACATGTAATTGTAAAAGCACCCTACGCTGACAGTGATAAGCTCTTAAGTCTTGATAAAGTTGTAGCTTGCGCTCCTTATCTTGAGGATGAGGTGTTATTACAAACAAGTAAAAAATTAGCTTTGATCACACTTGCTGGCATTGATACTAAAAATCTACACATAAAAAACGGCTACTCCAAAGATTTTTTAAAGTTAGCTTCAATTCCTCAAAAAGGAAGTTTTGCACTTAATGCACAAGCTAGTATTTATTTAAATAACGAGCTTGGTTTAAACACTAAAGTACGACTTATCAGCACTAAAAATGCTCGTTATACGCCTTTAGGTATTACCCCAACTCAAAGAATTTTTACTTTAAAAGAGTATTTTCCATCTACCTCAAATCAAACTATTGCTTTAGGTAATTACGACGATGTAAGACGCTTACTTAGATACCCAAAGAAATACCCATCACTAAGATTGTGGCTTTTGGATCCCTTTGAGATTGATAAAGTAAGCAAAAAGCTTTCACAAGAAGGATATGAGTTTACAACCTGGCAACATAGCTTAGGTGAGTTTTTTAAAGCTGTTGCTATGGAAAAACTTACCATGGCAATTATGATCTTTTTAGTAATTGTGGTAGCAGCCTTTAATATTCTCTCAGCACTTTCAATGATGGTAAGTGCAAGACTAAATGAGATTGCTATTTTAAAAACTCTAGGTCTTAACAATAGAAAAATCTTAACTATCTTTTTAAATGCAGGTCTTTTTGTAGGAGTGATAGGAACTGCCTTAGGTACTATCCTAGGTGTTATTGCTACCTACTTTGTAGCAAACAATTTGCTACAAGGATACTTAAATGTTCAAGTATGTATTGATAATACTAATCTTTTAATCATCGCTTTATCCTCTATTAGTATGTCTCTACTGTTTACCCTATACCCTGCAATTAAAGCTTCAAAATGCGATGCAATCTCTAACCTTGGCCGAGGCTAATCATGAGTGAAATAATTTACAAAGCACAGAATATTAAGAAAACCTACGTTGAAGGCAAGGTTAAAACCCAGGTATTAAAAGGGGTTAATCTTGAGATCTATAAGGATGAAATTACCGCCATCATCGGTCAATCAGGATCTGGTAAGAGTACTTTGCTACACATCTTAGGTACTTTAGATACCCCTGATGCTGGTAGTTTAGAGTTTAAAGGCACAGAGCTTTTAAAGTTAAGCAATCAAAAGAAAGCTCAATTTCGTAATTTAAATTTAGGCTTTGTTTATCAATTCCATCATTTACTTGGCGACTTTACCGCTCTTGAAAACGTAATGATGCCACTTTTAATTGCTAATGTGCCTGTTAAAGAGGCTCAATTAAAGGCAAAAGAGTATTTACAAAAGGTTGGTTTATCACACCGTGTAAACTTTAGACCAAATGAGCTATCAGGTGGTGAAAGACAGCGTGTAGCTATTGCTAGAGCAATTGTAAATAAACCTGATCTTATCTTAGCAGATGAGCCTACAGGAAACTTAGATGCACAAAACGCTCAAGAAGTATTCAGTATCTTCTCACACTTAGTTAAAACAGAGCATGTTGCTGTAGTCATGGTAACCCATGATCAAAACCTTGCTTCAAAGTGCGACAGGATCTACAAGATGATAGATGGTGAGATTGATGCATAAAAGTTTTTTAAGTTTAAAACTAGCTTTAAGATTTTTGCACTCTAAACGCTATGGCGCGCTTGCAAAATTCATCTCCTTTGCATCCATTGCAGGTATCACAACGGGGGTTGCAGCCTTAATTTTAGGTCTTAGTGCTATGAATGGTTTTGAGCATGAGCTTAACAACCGTGTGCTTTCTTTAATTCCTGCTGCCACTATTACCTCATACTCAAAACAAGGTTTTGAAACTATTGAGGACAACCTAAGTACCCTTGAGAGTAATCAGCACATTAAAGCAGTTGCCCCTGCTGTAAGTTTACAAGGTGCCTTTAGTCATGAGACTAACTTTAAGCCAGCTTTAGTACTAGGTATCGACTCTAAAAAAGAAACTAAGGTGCTATCTTTAGAGCGTTTTATGACTTGTAAAACTTCGGTTTTAGATGAAGAGACCGAGACTAATCCTGTAATTTTAGGTGCAGGTATTGCCAAAGACTTAAAGCTTAACATTGGGGATACTATAAACTTTGCAACAGTAGACAGCTCAATTGCCAAAGATGGGTTTAGCAGTATGGTAAATCACGAGTTTACTATCGTTGGTTTATTTAAAACTGGTGGACAAATTGATCACAACTTTGCGTTTGTAAATTTGGATACAGCAAAAACAATTGGTAATTTAACCTACCCTAACACTATCCATGTAAAAGTTGACGATATGTTGCAAGTTGACTCCATTGTTTACTTTGCAGCCGATGAATTAGAGGAGCCTTGCAAAGTATCTACTTGGATAGAAACTCAAGGTAAGCTTTATAACGATATCTGTATGATTAGAAAAATCATGTATCTTGCGATGGTGTTAATCATCGGTGTAGCAAGCTTTAATATTGTCTCAAATCTTGTGATGGCAGTAAGTGAAAAAAGACGTGAGATTGCTATTTTAAAGACTATGGGAGCTACAAACGCTACTATTGTAAAAAGCTTTACTTTAATGGGCTTGCTAAGTGCTATTCGTGGTTGTACTTTAGGTACCATTATAGGC
>JAEWPL010000301.1 GCA_023460615.1 Pseudomonadota bacterium
CGATAATAGAAATGTCTTCTGCTTTAAAAAAGCTTTTAAACAGAGTTTCCATAGTCTTTCTAATATCAACAAGACATTTTTCAGGAGCTATTCTTGCCTCTCTTGCAACTTTGCAAAACAATTCATAAATTTTGTCGGCATCATCTAGTGGAGCATTTCTTTTTCTTGGATCTTGTAATTTTAAGAAACTAGGAACTTTGGCATTTTGTAAAAAACTTAAGTTGGAAACAAAATCTTTTAGCATAACAAAACATATCCTTTATATATCCGCCCATATTAAATTTCTAAAACTACAGTATTGTCAAAAGTCCAAATTCTATCTATAAAGTTGAGATAACTAGAGTTCTTTATTCTGAATTTGAAAATGTTTGATTTTTGAATGTAAGTTTTATTGTTTTAGTCAGAGTTATCTTTAAATGTTATTTTTAAAGATATTGTTCTAGATTTTCGTTTATAGCAAGAATATAACTCTCGTTATTTGAAGCTTATTAAAAAATAAAGCAATAAAACTAACAGATATATCTTAAACTCTCTAAACTTTAAGCAATAATCTCATACTTTGGTAGGTATATGTTTAAAGCTTTTAATGATGAGTTTTTAGTTTACAGCAAGCTTTAAATACTGTGCATACAGAAAAATGCTCCCTTATAATAAAGGTAATTAGTGGAGTAAAATAATGGCAGATCAATTACTAAAGTTACCATCTGGAACTCAAGACTATAGAGAATTAGTTAAAGAGCATAGCTACTATGTAGATAAAACAAAGTTTTTAAAAAATACTTTTGTAAAAGAGCCTAGTCGTGTACTCATAATTACAAGACCACGTCGCTTTGGTAAGTCCCTTACTTTAAGTATGTTCTCATACTTTTTAGGTTTAAATTATGAAAACCCTGATGATCTAAGTTTGCATTATGAGCTTTTTAAAGACAGAGATATTTTAAAAGATAAAGAGTTCTGTGAACAATTCATGGGCAAGTTCCCAGTGGTCTTTATTTCTTTTAAAGAAGCCTTTGGAGAAAACTTTGAGGTAGCCTATCAAAGAACTGCAAACTTGATTTATGAGACCGCGCTTAAATATAAATTTTTACAAGATAGTCCTAAACTTTTAGCTGAGGAAAAAGAGGACTATAAAGAGCTTATTGATAAGAAAAATTTATCATTAACCACCTCTGTTGCCATATTAAGTAACAGTCTTAAAAAGCTTACTAATATGCTGACTAAACATTTTGGTCGTAAGTGTATTCTGCTTGTAGATGAGTATGATGTGCCTTTAGCAAAAGCATCCTTAAAAGGTTACTACGACGACATGAGAGATCTGATGTCAGCTATGTATAGCGCTGTCTTAAAAGATAATGATGCAGCCATTCAAAAAGCTGTAGTTACAGGATGTCTTAGAGTTGCAAAAGAAAGTATTTTTACTGGCGTAAATAATTTTAAAGTAAATTCAATCTTCACAGATGAAGATCTTTTAGCAGAGCTTATAGGTTTTACAGAAAATGAAACCAAAGACTTGTTAGATTACTTTAATCTATCCGAATTCAAATCTTTAGTAAAAGAAAACTATGATGGCTATAACTTCTATCATCATGAAATTTATTGCTCTTGGGATGTAGTAGGTTTTTGCCAAAATGTTTTATCTAAAAATGATAGAAGTAAAATCAGTGCAAAAAGTTACTGGATAGGCTCAAGTTCTAACGACATCATAAAAGAATTCTTAGGTTTTATATCAACAGAGGATGCTGACAAAATGCAAGACTTAGTTGATGGAAAAACAGTATCGCAATTCGTCACAGAGAACATGAATCATGAGGATTTAAAAAAGCATAAGAAAGCTCAAGATTTTTGGTCTTTATTAGCTTACACAGGATATCTAACCTTATCAAAAGAGTCTTCTTTTGATATTGAGGATGAGAATGTTGATCTTGTGATCCCAAATAAAAGCATATTAAAGTGCTTTAAACAAAATATCTTAGATTACTTTACAAACGATGAAAGACAAATTGCAAAAGCAAGTGAAATTACAAAGGCTATTTTCAACGCTGATGTAGCTATGTTGCAAAATTCTCTTGAAGCTCTATTACGTAGATATATTTCAATTAGAGATTTTTCAAATAGTCAGCCAAAAGAAGCCTATTATCAAGGCTTTTTAAATGGTTTATTCTCATCTCAAGGTGATAATTTAGTAAATTACGCTTCTAATCATGAACAAGGAGATGGCTATCCTGATATAACATTTAAAAGTCAAAATGGTCGTATCGGTGTAGTAATAGAAATAAAACAGAGTAATGATATTAAAAACAGTGAAGCTCTTGCTCTAGAAGCAATAGAACAAATAGAGAACAAAAAGTACTACCAAGATTTTATGTACCAAAATTTAGTAACTAATATCTACTGCTATGGCATTTGCTTTACGAAAAAATCTTGTACAGTAGCTTTTAAAGACATCAAGAAGTAGACTTAAAGGCTACTTTAGATGCAAATTTAAAGATCAACATTTGTAGGTGCTTTATTCTTAGTTGTAGCCTTAATATTATTCTTATCTGAAGATTCAACGATCTTCTTTTTCTCACAGCCTCGAGCGTTGATGTTTTCATCATTAGCTCGCTTACTATCAACTGTTTTATTACCTAACTTTTGCTGCAAGCTTTCAATAGTATTATTCAGTTGCTCAATGGTTTTTGTCTGAGCATTTAGCATTTCAAAAAGGACTTTGAACAGACTTATAAGACTAGTGAATAAAATAGCTAAACCAGAAAGAGTTTTGGTTTTTCTTCCTTGTTTAGATATCTCATCAAATTGCATTTGAAGCTCTTTTAAATCCACGTTAAAATCCTTGATATGTCTTATACTGAAGATGATATAAAATCGATTTGTTGAGAATTTTAGAACAAAATGTGAAAGCTATACAAGACGTTGAGACTCTTGGCCTCTCTTACTTTGAGCTATTAACAAACATATTGTAAAAAGTTCTCAAATATTACGCTTTTAAGTCTTCTGAGATGTTAATATTAGATTGCTTAAGATTAGTCATTAACATCACTTAAAAGAAAAATTTAAACTTTGTATGAACATCAATCAAACAACTCAAAAGATTAGCCTTGTAACTGCTATTTCCTTAATTTTTGATGGAATTTCCTTAGCTTTAAAAAAGGAGTTTAGAGCTTTTGTGCTAATTCCTATTTTAATAAACCTAGTTTTATTCTCAGTCCTAGGTTATGTCTTGTTCTACTATATCAAAGAGCTTATTTTTGATATTTTTAATACCTTCCCTGATTGGTTAGTGTTTGTAGCCTACATCCTAAGTGCTTTGTTGGTAATAGCCTTGCTGATAGCTGGTTGTTATTTCTTCTCAACAGTAGCCACTATTATTGCTTCCCCTTTCTATGGGCTATTAGCTGATAGGGTTGAGCTTTATTTAAACAACACTCAAGGCATAGATATGAGTGTGACCGATCTTATAAAAGACATACCTCGTATTCTGTTACGTGAAGGCAGAAAGCAGTTATTCTTTTTACCAATGGCATTATTGTGTTTACTAATTTCTTTAGTACCACTTTTAAATTTTGTAAGTCCTATCTGTTGGTTTGCTCTAACCTCTTGGATGGGGTGCTTGCAATATGCCGATTATGCATATGACAATCACCATGTCTCTTTTAAAGATATGCAACAGGATTTAAAAGATAACTACTTATCCTCCTTTACATTAGGAGCTACAGTATCCATTGCTTTACTAATTCCAATTATAAATTTATTGATCCCACCTGCTGCAGTTTGTGCAGGCACAAAATATTACTTATTGTTAAAACAAGCACACCAAGTTGAGATCATTGAGGAGTAATAAATGTATACCTTATCAG
>JAEWPL010000302.1 GCA_023460615.1 Pseudomonadota bacterium
GAGTCAATAGAGCTCATCTTAAGCTCGCGAGCCATGAAGTTTACCATGTGCTCAGGCATTTGAGCATCATAAGAAAAACGTACAGGCATAGCGTTTAAACGCTGTTTTAAAGCTTCAGACATATTCTCTAATACAGAGCGGTCAATATTACCTAATAAATCGTATTCAGCATCACGATTCATCTTAATAGAGTAAGCTTCAATCTTAGTGTAATTGAATAAGCCGTAGAAGATCTTATTCATACCAACACGAATTACATCGTCTAAGAACATGAAGGTAACAGTGTTATCTTCAGAAGGCATTCTAATAAAACGAGGTAATTTGTCAGTTGGGATCTCGATTAGAGCGTGGTGAACTTCTTCACCATCTGTCATATTCACTAAAAGATAGGTAAACTCATCTTTTAAGAAGGACACCAAATCAGTATCTGTATCGATGATTACAGGGTTAATGTGTTTGATTACGTGGTGCTTAAAGTAAGCTATAACCCACTCTTTTTGCTCTTTTGTAATAGAATCTTGATCACGCATAAAAATGTTGTGATCAGCAAGCTCTACTAAAAGCTGTTTATACAAACGATTTAAAGTTCTTTGGTATTTATTAGCTTCAGCCTGTACTTTTCTAAGCAAAGATACAGCTTCTTCATTTTGACCTTGAGCTTTGTTAATAATTACCTGACGTTTAAGCTCAGCAACACGGACTTTAAAGAACTCGTCAAGGTTACTTGAATAAATACCTAAAAAACGCACACGTTCAATTAGAGGCACTGAAGGATCTGCTGCTTCTTGTAACACTCTAGCATTAAAGGAAAGCCAAGATAGCTCTTTTGGAACGATGGTATCAGCAAGTTGCTCCATAATAACCTCAAATATAAAATCTTAAATAAAAACAATAATGTCTTATATTTTAGAAAATCTGTATTAAATCTTATTTAATAAAGTGTTAACTCTATGTTAAGTTACCACAATTTTGCACTATTTTGATGAGGAAATTTGTCAATTGCGACTATTAGCTCTTTCATTGTTCTCTTCTTGTAATTTATCGAAAATGTTTTGGTAAATTACGTAGTCATTAAGGTAGTTAATCGCGTTTTGATTGTTCAAAGTGGCTGCATAGGCGAGCATGTCTGCACCCATCTGCAAGGTCTTAGGATTTTTGACAAATTCTCGCCCTAAGATATAGTTGCCTTGAGATAACCCCACCAAATTTATCGCTCTTTGCTGCCAGTAAGCACCGTTTAGATAGTCTTTTTCAAGGTAATAATGCTGACTAATTCTAGCAATGACAAAAGCTCTAGTTACAAAATATTGTAAGTAGTCTTTAGATTTTATGGTAGAAGCTTTTTGAAGACAGTTTTCATACATGACTGTAAGCATTTTGGTTTGGAAAAGATATGGTTTATTGTCTTTAGAATTTAATTGCTCTTGAAAACTGTCTTCTAAAAATACTCCAACTTTGGGGCGATCTTTTGACGGAAGAGAAGAGTTAAAGTTAAGCAAAACCTCATCGGCAATGGTGGCATCACCTAATATGCATTGCTTTGCTTGTTTAAAAAAGTCTTGTTGTGCTTTTTCAGTGAGAGATTTCTCAATATCTTGATAAGGGGAAGCTGCTCTTTGAAACTCTTGATCGCCAGGCTCTAGAGCACAACCACTTATAACAAAGGCTGTAACAACACTTGTGATTATAAGTGGAAGTTTAATTACCATGAACTTATGCCTTAGTTCTTTGGCAACTCAAAATCTGGTGAAGCAGCTGGATTTTGGACACCTATACCGCTATCAAAGGTGGTAGGTCTTTGAAAATCACCACTCATATCTACAAGACTATCACCGTTGAATAGTAAAACTAAGTTTTGAATTTTAGGATCTTTCCATCCAATACGAGAAAAATGAACATAGTACCAACGAGTACTATCGTATGGATCGATGACCATAGGAGTTCCTAAAAGATAGCGAACTTGCTCTTTAGTCATACCTACTGCAAGTTGATTTACAAGATCTTGCTCAACATAGTTACCTTGAGTAAGTGGTGCACGGTAAGCACAAGAGGTAGTAAGTAAAGTTGTAGCTACTACAAAAGCTGAAATTTTTAAAAAGTGTTTAAATTGCATAATTATTTCCTTAACTTTTAAGTGATTTTAGCAAACTTTAAGGACACATGTTTTTTTATTTGTAGAAATTTTGAGCAAAGCCTACTTGAAATCAAAATATTTATCCCCATTTACTTAAGCAGTTGATAATTTTTACTAAAAATTTAAGAGAACAACATGCAAACTGAAGAAACTCAAATGCAACAGGCTTTTGAAGAAGCTCAAGCAAAAGCTCAACAACAAGAAGCAAAAGAACAACAAGCTAATGAAGCTGAAGTTCTATCTCAAGCACAAGAGCAAGCTCAAGTAGCTGACGAGCAAGATGCTAATACCAACAATGAAGAGCAGGAGATTGTTTTTGATCCTAAGCAAATCATTGCTGAAAATGAGCAATTAAAAGCAAGTTTAGCTCAAGCTCAAGCTCAGGCAAAAGCTGAAAAAGAGCAATTAGTGCGTGCTTTTGCTGAATGTGAAAATCAAAAGAAGAGAATTGAAGCTGATGTTGAACGTGAAAGAAAGTTTGGCAATGAGAAAATTTTAAAAGCTTTAATTCCAGTTGTGGACTCATTAGAGTTAGCACTAGTTCATGCTGATCCTAATAATGAAGCTGCTAAGAGTACCATTGAAGGCGTTCAAAACACTGTAACTTTATTATTAAAAGAATTAAAAGGCTTTGGTGTTGAGGCTGTTGATCCTACAGGTAAAGCTTTTGATCCTAATTTACATCAGGCAATTTCCATGGTGCCAAGTGCTGAGGTTGAAGCAAACTGCGTTATCAATGTAATGCAAAAAGGTTACACCTTAAATGGTCGTGTAGTTCGTCCTGCTATGGTTATTGTTTCAAGTGGCGCACCAGCTGGCTCTGCACCCAAAGCTGAGGCTAGTTCTGAAGAAAATAGAATAAATATTGAAGCTTAGTCTTGAAATTGTAAAAACTAAGCTCCATTTACTAAAACAGATAAGTTAAAGCAAGCTTAAAGCTTGTTAAAAGGTTAAACAAAGAGGAATTTAAAATGGGCAAGATTATTGGTATTGACTTAGGTACTACTAACTCATGCGTAGCTGTACTTGATGGCGATAAGGTTCGTGTATTTGAGAACTCAGAAGGTCGTCGTACAACTCCTTCAGTTGTAGCTTACACTAAAGATGGTGAAATTATTGTTGGTGATGCTGCAAAGCGTCAGGCTGTAACTAACCCTAAGAATACTTTATTTGCTATCAAGCGTTTAATTGGTCGTCGTTATGATGATGCTGAGGTTCAACGTGACGTAAGCATCATGCCATTTAAGATCACTAAGGCAGATAACGGTGATGCTTGGGTTGAGGTTGATGATAAGAAACTAGCTCCACCACAGATTTCAGCTGAAGTTCTAAAGAAGATGAAGAAGACTGCTGAAGACATCTTAGGTGAGGAAGTAACAGAAGCTGTTATTACCTGTCCTGCTTACTTTAACGATTCACAGCGTCAAGCAACTAAAGATGCTGGTCGTATCGCAGGCTTAAACGTAAAGCGTATCATTAACGAGCCTACCGCTGCTGCTATTGCTTACGGTGAGGATAAAGCTAAGGGCGAGCAAAAGATTGCAGTTTACGACTTAGGTGGTGGTACTTTCGATATCTCTATTATTGATATTGATGAGTTAGATGGCGAGAAGACCTTTGAGGTTCTAGCTACTAACGGTGATACTCACTTAGGTGGTGAGGATTTTGATAACCGTATCGTAGATTACTTAATCGACGAGTTCAAGGCTGAACAAGGCGTTGACTTACGTGCTGATCCTTTAGCATTACAACGTTTAAAGGAAGCTGCTGAAAAGGCTAAGATTGAGTTGTCATCATCACAACAGACTGATGTAAACTTACCTTACATCACAGCCGATGCAACTGGTCCTAAGCACATGAACATCAAGATCACTCGTGCAAAACTAGAGTCTCTAGTTGAAGATCTTGTAAACAGAACTTTAGAGCCTGTAAAGACTGCTTTAGCTGATGCAAACTTATCTCCATCAGAGGTTAACGATGTAATCCTAGTTGGTGGTCAATCACGTATGCCTATGGTTCAGAAGTTAGTTGCTGACTTCTTTGGTAAAGAGCCTCGTAAGGACGTAAACCCAGATGAAGCTGTTGCTATCGGTGCTGCAATTCAAGGTGGTGTATTAACTGGTGATAAGAAGGACGTGCTATTACTAGACGTTACCCCTCTATCATTAGGTATTGAGACTTTAGGTGGTGTTATGACTACCTTAATTGAGAAGAATACTACTATTCCTACTAAGAAGTCTCAGGTATTCTCAACTGCCGAGGATAATCAGCCTGCTGTAACTATTCACGTATTACAAGGTGAGCGTAAGAGAGCTGCTGACAACAAGTCACTAGGTCAGTTCAACTTAGAGGGTATTGAGCCTCAACCACGTGGCATGGCTCAGATTGAAGTTACCTTCGATATCGATGCTGATGGTTTAATCCACGTATCAGCAAAGGATAAGAAGACTGGTAAAGAGCAGAAGATTACAATTCAATCTTCATCAGGTCTATCAGATGACGATATCAAGCGTATGGTTCGTGAGGCTGAAGAGCACTCAGCTGAGGATAAGAAGTTTGAGGAATTAGCTGCTGCTCGTAACAGAGCTGATTCAACCTCTCACCAGATTAAAAAGCAATTAGCTGATTTAGGTGATAAGGTTTCAGCTGATGATAAGGCTAAAGTAAACAAGGCTCTAGCTGATCTTGAACTAGCTGCTCGTGGCGATGATAAAGAGAAGATTGAGCAAGCTGAAAAGGCTGTATTAGAGTCTGCAGCAGTGTTAATGCAAGCTTCTCAAGCTCAAGCCCAAGCTCAACAAGCTCAAGGCGCACAGCAACAAGCTCAAGGTTCATCTAAGAAGGATGACGATGTAGTTGATGCTGAATTTGAAGAAGTTAAAGAAGACAACAAGTAATCTTACTTAACACATCAAATACATTGAAGGTAGGAGGTATAGCCTCCTGCCTTTGTTAGTTTAAAAGAGGGCATTATGGCTACAAAACGTGATTACTATGAAGTGCTAGGTATTGATAAAGGTGCCGATGAGAACACTATCAAGCGCGCTTTTAAGAAACTAGCTATTAAGTATCACCCAGATAGATGTAAAGATCCTGATGCTGGTGAGAAGTTCCGTGAAATCAACGAAGCTTACCAAGTATTGTCTGATCCTCAAAAACGTGCTGCCTATGACAATTACGGTTTTGACGGTGTAGACGGTTCTCAAGCTGGTGGTGGCAATCCATTCGGTGGTGGTAATCCATTTGGTGGTTTTGACTTCGGTGGTGGCTTTTCTGATATTTTCGATAACCTATTTGGTGGTGGCGGTCGTGGTCAGTCTCGCTCTCGCCCACAACAAGTTGATGGTCGTGATATCAGAGTAAAGGTATCTTTAACTCTTGAAGAAGCTGTTAAAGGTTGCAAGAAGAAGTTTAATGTCAAAACCTATGTACCATGTAAAGACTGTCATGGCACAGGTCTTGGTAAAGACGGTAAAAAAGAAACTTGTCCTCATTGTAAAGGTTCAGGTCAAGTCTTTGTACGCCAAGGTATTATGCAGTTTGGTCAAACCTGTCCTCACTGCCAAGGTACCGGCTACATTGTAACTAACGGTTGTAAGACTTGTGGTGGCACCGGTCGTGTAGTAGATACTAAGGTTCTATCCGTTGATATTCCTGCAGGTGTAGATTCTGGCAATAAGATTAGATTGTCAGGTCAAGGTGAGGCTGGACTTAACGGTGGAGCAGCTGGTGACTTATACGTATTTATCGAAGTTAAAGAGCACGAGATCTTCCAAAGAGATGGTAGTGACTTATACTGCGAAGTACCTATAAGCTTTACTACAGCAGCTTTAGGTGGCAAGGTAGAAGTTCCTACCCTAGAAGGTCCTGTGATGATCACCATCGCTGAAGGTACCCAAACTAATAAGACTATGCGTCTATCTGGTAAAGGTATTAAATCTTACGGCTTTGGTGGCAAGGGTGACTTATACTGCAAGATTGTGGTTGAGACTCCTGTAAACTTAACTTCAGAGCAAAAAGACTTATTAAAGAAGTTAGAGGCTAGCTTAAATGGTGAAGCATCTAAAGATAGCCAAGACTCTTCAAAAAAGGATGCAGCGAGTAAAAAAGTCTCACATAAACCTAAATCAGAAGGCTTCTTAAATAAAGTTAAAAAGTTTTTAGATGATTTATCAAGTTAGTAAGTGATTTAACTCAAAACGTTCAAGGCAGATGTTTGATTAGTAAATCGTTTTGAGTTATAGTGAAAACATAGAGCGCCTAATTTGAACTTTTAAGTTAGGCGTTATTTTTTTATTTTATATTGAGGTGTTATTATGGATCAGACTCCAATGACTCCACGTGGTGAGGATTTATTAAGAAAAGAGCTTCAACGTTTAAAGACTGTTGAAAGACCTCGCATTGTTGCAGCCATTGCTGAAGCTAGAAGCCATGGCGATCTTAGTGAGAATGCTGAATACGATGCTGCTAAAGAAGAGCAGGGTATGTGTGAAGCTAGAATTAAAGATATTGAAGGAAAATTAGCCTCAGCAAACGTAATTGATGTTACTAAGTTAAAGGCTCCTTCAGGTGCTCACAAAGTAATTTTTGGCGCTACTGTAACAGTTCTAGATGTAGATACTGAAAAAGAGACCACTTATAAGATTGTAGGTGAGGATGAGGCTGATATTGAAGCTAACCTTATCTCCTACAAGACTCCTATTGCCAAAGGTCTTTTAGGTAAAGCTGAAGAAGACGAAATCGAGATTAAGATCCCTAAGGGAACTATCTGCTACGAGATTGTTAAGGTAGAGTATATCTAATATACCTTTACCTATTAATCAAAAAAAGCCTGTAACCAAAAATTACAGGCTTTTTTGTAACTACACAAAATTAAGGTAAGCAAAAGGGGCGCTTTTGCGCCCCCTATCCTTAAGTTAAGCTTTAAGCTTAACCAAATTTAATTAGTTGATCTTAATTTGATGGCAACTATTCTCATTCTTTTGTTTCTTTAGATAAACGTCTAACTCACCGTTTACAAAAGCTGCATCGATGTTCTTAGGATCGACATCATCAAATCTAAATTGTCTTTGATAAGTGCCATAGTTGCATTCCATTACCAAGAAGCCATCGTTGTTCTTGTGTTTCTTTTCAACATTGTGCTCAGCACTGATGGACAAAATACCATCGTTGAAGTCTAGCTTGATGTCTTCTTTCTTTACACCTGGCATCTGAGCTTTGATTTGGTAATGATCACCGTCGTCTTTAATGTCTACCTTGCAAGATTGATCTTCAGCAAAAGGAGACATAGCTAAAGACTCTAAAGGACGTGAGAAGAAATCAAAAATTGTTGGAACATAATCATTAGTATGGTTGTAGTTCTTGTGTTGATTCTTGTTAACATTCTGAATATTGTTCATCATTTTAATTCTCCTTGCTACCATTTCCTTGGTAGCTCATCTTTCCTTGTACAACTATCTAAATGGTAGCTAATTTTTAAAATTAAAGGCTTTTGAGAATTTGTCTCAAATATCAATTTTGATCTTTAAATTTGTTGTTTAAGCCTCATGTAATTAGAGACTTAACTTGATAAAATCAATGCTATATATGTTGTAAGAAAGGATTTTAAAACTACCTCAATGCAAGCTGTATTCATTAAAAGAGCGATCACCTTACTTTTAGAAAATGCTCTTAAAAC
>JAEWPL010000303.1 GCA_023460615.1 Pseudomonadota bacterium
GCTCTACTATAAAGTTGTGATGCAATATTTTGGTGGTATAGCAAAGCACCTAAACTCTTTAAAACCAAAATTAAAAAATGGAGCTAAATTAGCCTACGTTGTAGGTGATCAGTGCTCCTACTTTGGAATTCCAATAAGAACAGGTCATATTCTTGCAGAAATAGCCAATGCTTTAGGCTACAAAGTATTAAGAATAGATTTGTTTAGAACAAGATTATCTACAGCAACTAAAGAGAAAATAAACGAGGAAGTGGTGATTTTGGAGTACCGAAAGTAAAAAAGAACATTTAAGGACTAAAATTATGATAAATGGTGATTTGAACATCTTTTTAGACTTAATGAAAAGTGGCGAAGAACTTATTTTTACTTACAAAGGTCAAAAGTCATAGTCTTAATTGTTTCTATGAGCTTTTTTATAGGCGATATAATTCATTTCTTCCTTATTTTTCTTTTTCTAAGAAAAAAATACGCCCACAAGTTGCTCAAAAGTACATATAATCTTTTCTTTTGATATAATACGAGTTTATTGTACAAATCAAGAGAAATTACTGTGTTAGAAACTATTTCAATAAAAGATCAAGTAGCTTTACTAAAAGAGCGTGCAGATACTTTAAGGGGGTATCTTTGACTTACAGTCTAAACAAGAACGTTTAGAAGAAGTTAATGGCTTATTAGAAGATCCTAAATTATGGGATGATCCTGAGAAAGCTCAGCAGCTAGGTAAAGAAAGACAGTCTTTAACTAATATAGTAAATAACTTTAAGAATTTGTATCAAGGTTTAGATGATCTATTAACTCTTGATGAGATGGCTCGTGAAGAGCAAGATCCTGAACTTGAAAAAGAAGCAAACGAAGAAGCATTACGCTTAGAACAAGCCTTAGAGCGTTTGGAAATGGAAAGAATGTTTTCAGGTCCAAATGACAATGATCCTTGTTATATGGATATCCAATCAGGATCTGGTGGCACCGAGGCTCAAGACTGGGCTGAAATGGTAATGCGTATGTATATTAAATTCGGTGAAAAGCACGGCTTTAACGTGACTGTTACTGAATTGTCAGACGGTGAAGTTGCAGGTATCAAGTCAGCAACTCTACGTTTTGAAGGTGATCATGCCTATGGTTGGTTTAGAACTGAAACAGGCGTGCACCGTTTAGTTAGAAAATCACCATTTGATTCTAACAATAGAAGACATACATCTTTCTGTTCTGCTTATGTGTACCCTGAAATTGATGACAATATTGAGATTGACATCAATCCTGCAGACTTACGTGTTGATGTGTACAGATCTTCAGGTGCAGGTGGTCAGCACGTTAATAAAACCGAATCAGCGGTGAGAATTACACACATTCCAACAGGAATTGTAGTTTCTTGCCAAAATGAGCGTTCACAATTCCAAAACCGTGATCAAGCTATGAAGCAATTGCGTGCAAGGTTATACACCTTAGAGCTTGATAAACGTAAGAGCGTTCAAAAAGAAATCGAGGATAATAAGTCTGATATTGGCTGGGGCAGTCAGATTAGATCTTATGTTTTAGATGATTCTCGTATTAAAGATTTACGAACTGGCGTGGAATGCCGTGATACACAAAAAGTATTAAACGGCGATTTAGATCAATTTATCGAAGCAAGTTTAAAGTCAGGTCTTTAAACTTATATTTTAGGAAAAATGAAAATGGCACAAGAAAACATCGGTGGTGCAGAGACTTTAAATAACGTGATGCAAGAACGTCGCGGTAAGTTAGAGCAACTTCGCACTCAAGGTCAAGCTTATCCAAACGATTTTAGACGTGATGCTTTATCTTCAGATATTTTTAAAGCATGCGCAGATAAAGATAACGAGACCTTAGAAAAAGAGCAAAACACTTATACTATCGCAGGTCGTGTAATGACTCGTCGTATTATGGGTAAAGCTTCTTTTGCAACTCTTCAAGATATGGGCGGTCGCATTCAGATTTATGTTGCACGCGACAATTTACCTGAAGGTGTATACCAAGATGTTTTCAAAAAATTAGATTTAGGTGACATCATCGGTGTAACTGGTTTTGCTTTCAAGACTAAGACTGGCGAGTTATCACTTCACGTAAGTGCTTTACGTCTATTAGTAAAATCACTACGTCCACTTCCAGAGAAGTTCCACGGTTTAACCGATCAAGAAGCTCGTTGCCGTCAACGTTATGTAGATTTGATTGCTAACGAAGATTCTCGTCGTACCTTTGAAATTCGCACAAAGATAGTTTCCTTCATTCGTAAATACATGAACGAGCACATGTTCATGGAAGTTGAAACTCCTATGATGCACGTAATTCCTGGTGGTGCTAATGCTAAACCATTTATTACTCACCACAATGCTTTAGATATGGACATGTACTTACGTATTGCTCCTGAATTATATTTAAAGCGCTTAGTTGTAGGTGGCTTTGAGCGTGTATACGAGATCAACAGAAACTTCAGAAACGAAGGTATCGATGTTCGTCATAATCCAGAATTCACTATGATGGAATTCTATATGGCATACCACGATTACCACGACTTAATCGATTTTACTGAAGATCTTTACAAGAAGATGTCACTAGAAGTTCTAGGCACTACTAAGATCCACTACGGTAAAGAAGGTGAGCCTGGTTTAGATATCGATTTTGCTAAGCCATTTGACAGATTAACCATGAAAGAGTCTATTGTTAAATATGGCAATGGCATTACTATGGCTGATCTTGAGGATGAGAACAAAGCTCGTGAGCTATGTAAGAAGCACCACATTGAGTTAATGGAAGGCTGGACTTTAGGTCACTACATTACAGCTTTATTCGATGAGTTAGTAGAAGCAAATCTTCAGCAACCAACCTTTATTACAAGCTACCCAGCTGTAGTATCACCACTTGCACGTAGAACTGATGGCGATGAGGAATTTACTGATCGTTTCGAGTTCTTCATCGGTGGTCGTGAGATTGGTAATGGCTTCTCAGAGTTAAATGATCCTGATGATCAAGCTGGTCGTTTCCGTCAGCAAGCTGAAGCTAAGAAGCATGGCGATGATGAAGCTATGTACTACGATGAGGATTATATTAACGCTATGCAGTATGGTTTACCTCCAACTGCTGGTGAAGGTATCGGTATTGATAGAACAGTAATGCTATTTACAAATAGCCATACTATTCGTGATGTAATTTTATTCCCAACATTAAGACGCAACTAAAAGCGGTTTTAAAGGTAAAGATAATGCAAAAATATCATGGTTCAATGGTTGCTTTAGTAACCCCATTTAACAATGGTAAGGTTGACTTCCAAGCACTAGAGCGTATGGTTGAATTCCATATCGCAAACGGCACAACTTGCTTAGTTGTTGCAGGTACTACAGGTGAGTGTCCTACACTTAGCCCTGAGGAGCATATTGAAGTAATTAAAGCTACTGTTGAATATGCTAAAGGTAGAATCTTAGTAATGGCAGGTGCTGGCTCTAACAACCCTGTTGAAGCAATTTACTTCTCAAATGCAGCTAAAGATGCTGGTGCAGATTGTTTATTACACAATGCAGGTTACTACAACCGTCCAAATCAAGAGGGCTTATACGCTCACTTTAAGATGGTTCATGACAACACTGATCTTCCTATTTTTGTATACAACGTACCAGGCAGAACAGTTGTTAACATAAGCTCCGAGACTTTAGCAAAGATTGCTAAACTTGAAAGAGTAATCGGTGTTAAGGATGCAACAGGTAACCTAGAGCGTCCATGGCTTGAGCACAACATGATTGATAAACCATTTATTTATCTATCAGGTGAAGATTCAACCGCTGTAAGCTACAACATCGCAGGTGGTGTTGGTGTTATTTCTGTAACTGCAAACTGTGCTCCTGCACTAGTTGCTAAAGTTCAGAACTTAACTTTAGAGAAGAAGTGGGATGAAGCTGCAGCTGAGCAATACAAACTTATGAAGTTACATAAGTTAATGTTCAAAGAGCCAAGTCCAGCTCCTGCAAAATATGCAGTATCTTTACTAGGTTTATGCAAGGAAGAGTCTCGTCTTCCTATTCTTCCAATCTCTGACTCTTTACGTGCTGAAATTAAAGAGCAGATGCAGAAGTTAGAGTTAATCTAATTTATGGTAGAGCAAAATAAAGTTGAGGAGCAGGTAGCACCTGCTCCTCAAGCTGAACACCGCATTAAGTCCTTTGTAGTACGTGCCGGCAGAATGACTGAAGGTCAAATCCGTGCTATTGAGGAATTAGGTCCAAAATACATGGTAGATGTGGAAGATTTAAAGCCACTTAATATCGATGAGATTTTTGGTCGTACTGGTGCTCCTTTAGTTGTTGAGATTGGTTTTGGCATGGGCGTATCTTTTGTCCAAATGGCAAAGGATGCTCCACAGTGCAATTTTTTAGGCATTGAAGTTCACCCACCAGGGGTAGGCTCAGCACTAAAGTTAATTGAGGAGAATCAATTAACTAATGTCAAAGTTATCAAATATGATGCCTTTGAAGTATTAAGCAAGTGTCTACAACCTGAAAGTGTGGATATTCTTCAGATCTTTTTCCCGGATCCTTGGCCAAAAAAGAGACATGTAAAGCGTCGTTTAATCAATGACAGTTTTGTTGATTTAGTAAGACCTTTATTCAAACATGGTGGTCAGTTCCGTATGGCTACTGATTGGGAAGATTATGCAATTCAGATGCTTGAAGTGATGACTAGAGCACAAGGCTTTAGCAATACTGCAGCAGATGGAAAGTATATCCCAAGACCAGATTGGCGTCCGCTTACTAAGTTTGAAGCTCGTGGTCAACGTTTAGGTCATGGCGTTTGGGACTTGGTATTCAAACGTGATTGATAAAAGAAAAGAAGCCTTAAAAGCTTATGTGAAAAGCATTATTTTAGACAAAGAAATAATGCTTTTGTCTTTAAATGGTGATGCAAGTTTTCGTCGTTACTTTAGAGTAGCTGATACCTCTTATATTGCAGTAGACGCCCCACCTCAAACTCAAAAAAATCAAGAATTTATTCAAATTGATGAAGCTTTAGCTAGTTGCAACGTTAAAGTTCCAAAGATTATTGCCTATGATCTTGAGCAAGGCTTTATGCTACTTGAAGATCTTGGTGATACTACTTTTGCAAAAGTAGCTATTGGGGATAGACAAGAGTATTTCTATCAAAAAGCAATTGAGATCTTAGGTAAGATTGCCAGTGTATCTTTACCTTCTTTACCAAAATTTGATGAGGACTTCATCAAATTTGAATTGTCATTATTTGACACCTGGATGTTAGATAAAGCGCTTAAAGTTACTTTAACTGATAGTGAAAGAAATGATTTAAACGAAGCTTATGACTATTTAACAGCAAATTGTCTTATGCAAGAGCAGATAGCTATGCATCGAGATTATCATTCAAGA
>JAEWPL010000304.1 GCA_023460615.1 Pseudomonadota bacterium
AGTTAAGGTGGTAAGTTATGACCGTTTAGTCTTAAATACACCTAACATTGATTATTATGTAACCTACAACAATAAAAGAATTGGTGCACTTCAAGCTAAGTACTTAGTTGAAGCTTTAAATCTTGAGAGTGGAGCTACTAAAACTATTGAGTTTTTCCACGGCTCACAGGAAGACAACAACTCAAGATACTACTACAAAGGTGCTATGGAAGTGTTACAGCCTTACATCAATAATGGCACTTTACTTGTAAGATCAGGTGAGATTAAGCCTGACGACATCAGTGTTGATTCTTGGCATAAAGACTCTGCGCTAAAGCGTATGGAGCACATTATGAATAAGGCTGGCTATGGCCCTGGTGACAATCGTTTAGATGCGGTGTTGTCTCCAACTGACACTATTTCAAAAGCTGTAATTCAAGTTTTAAAACAGCATGGCTATTGTGATGAGAATATGCCGGTAATTACAGGTCAAGACGGTAGACTTGATGCTTTAACTGCTATCAAATCTCGTGAGCAAGCTATGACTATCTATAAAGAAAAAGAGAGATTGTGCTATGAAGCTTTATATATTGCTCAATGCCTAAAGAACAATCAATATGTAAAGTACAATGATGCGGTAACTTACCACAATGGTATTAGAGCTTTAGATTCTTTAGTAATTGAGCCTACTTCTGTAGTGGATAGATATAATGTATCTTCCTTTATGATGGTAAGCCAATTATTTGGCAATCAGTTTGCAAGCTTGTAGTTCAAAAGTTAAAAAAAAGCCTAGCAAAATTGCTAGGCCAAACATATGAACGATTAGCTTAAATTTCAGTAAAAACTAATAAAACTTGTATCTAATGGTTTTCTCAAGTGGTTTTTCTGGAGTAACCATTGGATTTACATCCTTAAATTGCTCTAAGTGAGGGCAATCAGGGTAGAATTCTGGCTCAATGCATACAGCGCATTGATCTTGGTATACCAAACCGTCATCACGGGCGATGATGTTGTTATCACCTTGATGTACGTAGTTACCGGTATACATTTGGAAAGCAGGGTAATCTGTGTAAACTTCCATGGAAAGTTTCTTATCGTCAGAGGTTACCTTAATAAAAGCTTTATTTAAATCACCTTTAATTAAGAAAGGATGATCATAGCCTAAAGCTGCTTCCATCTGAGGATCACGTCTAAAGTCTTTTGCAAGTGTCTTTTCTTGTCTAAAGTCAAAAGCACCGCCGTCAACTTTACGCTTCTGTCCAGTTGGAATGGAATCTTTATCAAGTGGTAAATAGTAGTCACTGTCAATTTGAACACTGTGATTTAGTACAGAGCTATTTTTACCATTTAAATTAAAGTAGGCGTGGTTAGTGATACAAGCATAAGTCTTTTGATCACACTTACCTACATAAGAGATAACCAACTCATTGTCCTCAGTTACGGTGTAAACCACAGTTAAATCAAAATTACCTGGGAAACCCATATCCTTGTCAGGGGAGTGCAAAGTGTATGTTAAGGAGTTATCTGACTTGTCTACAAGTTTAAAACGTCTCTTATCAAAGCCGTCTACACCACCATGAAGACAATGAGTTGATCCTGAGTTTAATACGTATGTCGTTTTGTCGATTGTAAATTGGGAGTTTGCAATACGATTTGCAAATCTACCAATAGTTGCATTAAAGAAACAAGCTTGGGTATACCAATCTTTTGGATCTTTTAGACCTAAAACTACCTCACGGTTGCTTTCTCCTTTAACAGGAACATTAAGGGAAATGATAGTAGCACCCCAATCCATAATAGTAACACTCATGCCGTTGGCATTTTTAATGGTTTCAAGTTGTGGATTTTGACTGTAGTTTTCGTTCATAAATATTTTCTCTAGATGGTATGACTTAGCTTATTTAGTTCTTACGAACAAGTTAAATAAAATTGAATTGTCAGTCATACATCGTTACCTCATGTTTATGTTTTTTGTATTTGCATTATAGTATAGAATTCATGAAAGCGTTTACATATTCTGTGATCTATTCCTAAATTTTGATCAAAATTTTAACCGAAACCGTTTTAATTGCATGCGAATTTTTGAAAGAATTATCTATAAAAATGAGTAATTATTTTATTTATAGCTTGATGTATAAGCATTTTTAGAAAAATACAATAGAAAGTGTAAAATAAAATTAACCGATTGCAAATTGCATTTGAATTTTTCTCCTTACTAAGAGATTAGTCCTTCTTAAGTTAAATTTTCAAAAGCAACTTAATTTTTGTCAATATGAAAATTTAAACTTTAAGTTTTTTGAAATAGTGAGGCGTAGATACTGTCCTTCAATTTAGTTGATACTTTATAATAAGGATTAAGTTAAGGTGGTTTAAAGCTAAACCAAAGGAGATTACATGAAAGACTTTTTACAGATTAGTAAAGAGCGTTATACCACTAAACACTATGACGCTACTAAAAAGATTAGTGATAAAGATTTTGAGACTTTACTAGAGTTTTTGCGTTTAGCACCTTCTGCTGTAAACGTACAGCCTTGGTATTTCTATACAGGTTCAACCCAAAAAGCAAAGGATTTAATCTTACCTTGTATTCCTGATTTTAATATCCCAAGAGTAGAGGAGAGTTCTCACTTTGTAGTAATTTGTGCAAGATGCGAGCTTAATGAGGAGTTTTTAAATTCTCTAACTGTAAAAGAGGAGCTTGATGGTCGTTTTCCATCAGCAAAGATTAAAGAAGCTATAGACTCTCACCGTAAGAACTTTTCTAATATGCACAAAGAGTTAGGTGATCTTAAAGAGTGGACAGCTAAGCAAGCTTATATTGCTATGACTGCTTTATTGTATGGAGCAGCTTCCATGGGTATTGATTCAACTCCAATTGAGGGAATGGATTTTGATAAAGCCGATGAGCTTTTAGGCCTTAAAGGCAAGGGCCTGAAAACTGTAGCCATGGTAACCTTAGGCTACAGAGCACAAGACGATTCTAATGCAACTAGACCTAAGTCTAGACTTTCAAAAGAGCAAGTTTTTAGTTCCTTAGATTAAAAGAGAAAAGTAAATATGTTTGAATACGAAACCACAGGCACTTGTTGCAAAAAGATTGGCGTAAAACTAAATGGCAAGGTAATTGAGGATGTATCCTTTGAAGGTGGCTGCCATGGTAATTTAAAGGCTATTAGAACTTTAATTTTAGGCCACAATATTGATGAGATCATCGCGCTTCTTCGTGGTAACACTTGTAAAACTAAGAATACCTCTTGTGCCGATCAATTAACTTATGCACTAGAAGCTGCTTACAAAGAGCAAAACTAGTTTTAGCTTCAAAATAAAAAAGGATGCGTAAGCATCCTTTTTAGTTAATCCTTCAACTTTACCTTATACAGTACCGTGGGCTCTCCAAGGTGCCATATTCTTCTCGTAATTACTAATATCCTCTTGATGTTGTAAGGTTAGTGAAATTGCATCTAAACCTTCTAACATGCAGTGACGACGGAAAGGATCTAAGTCAAACTTAAAGTGTAGTTGCGCTACATCCACAGTCATGTTCTCTAAAGAGATAGTAATTTGAGTACCAGGCTTTGCTGTTAGCACTTTAAAGATCTCATCTACTTCTTCTGCGCTCAACTTAACAGGTAACAGACCATTACCTAAAGAGTTGTTGTAGAAGATATCTGCAAAGGATGGAGCAATAATTGCTCTAAAGCCATAACCCATTAAAGCCCATGGAGCGTGCTCACGAGAAGAGCCGTTACCAAAGTTGTCACGTGCAACTAGGATAGTAGCACCTTTGTACTCAGGTTTGTTTAGGTTGAACTCTGGGTTATCCTTTGTTTCAGCATCATCTAAATAACGCCAATCGTGGAATAAATGTTTGCCAAAACCATTTCTGTCTACAGCTAATAAAAACTGCTTTGGAATAATCTGATCAGTATCGATGTTAGCTGAATCTAGTGGCACTGCAACACCAGTATGAACGGTAAACTTTTGCATGCTTATTTATTCTCCAAAAAATCTTGAACGTTAGCGAGGCTTCCTTTGATAGCGCAGATAGCAGCGGTTGCAGGACTCATTAAGTGAGTACGAGAGCCTTTACCTTGACGACCAACGAAGTTACGGTTAGAGGTTGAAGCTACACGAATACCCTCAGGTGCTTTATCGTCATTCATAGCAAGACACATAGAGCAACCTGGTTGTCTCCATTCAAAACCAGCCTCTGTAAAGATCTTATCTAAGCCTTCTTTTTCAGCTTGCTTTTTAACCCAGCCAGAGCCTGGAACTGCAATAGCAAGTTTGATGTTTTTGGCAATCTTATGACCTTTTAGAACTTTAGCTGCAGCTCTAAAGTCTTCGATACGACCGTTTGTGCAAGAGCCTATGAAGACGTAATCTACAGGAGTACCAATTAGAGGAGCACCAGCCTTTAGATCCATATACTCTAAAGCATCCTTGCAGGATTTTGCGATGATAGGATCACTAAAATCTGATGGTGATGGAACCTTATCAGTAATAGCACAACCTTGACCTGGGTTAGTACCCCAAGTTACAAATGGAACTAATGCGCCAGCATCGATAGTTACTACCTTATCAAATACAGCATCAGGATCTGATTTTAGAGTCTTCCAGTACTCAACTGCCTTATCAAACTCCTCTCCTTTTGGAGCAAAGTCTCTACCCTTGATGTAATCAAAGGTGGTTTGATCAGGAGCTACCATACCGACCTTAGCACCAAACTCAATAGCCATGTTGCTTAAAGTCATTCTGCCTTCCATAGACATTTCTTCAATAGCTTGTCCACAGAATTCAACAGCGTAGCCAGTGCCACCTGCGGTGGTTAATTTAGCAATGATAGCTAGGATTAAGTCTTTTGGATATACACCTTCTTTTAGGGAGCCTGTGCACTCAATCTTCATGGTCTTTAAACGACCTTGTTTTAAAGTTTGAGTTGCCATTACGTGCTCAACTTCTGAAGTACCAATACCAAAAGCAAGGGCACCAAAAGCACCGTGAGTTGCAGTATGAGAGTCACCGCAAACTAAGGTGGTGCCAGGTAGTGTAAAGCCAGTTTGAGGACCTACTACGTGCACGATACCTTGATTTAGTTCACCAAAACCAAAGAACTTAACGCCAAACTTTTTAGTGTTAGACATTAAAGCCTTGATTTGCTCTTGAGCCATAGGAGAGCAAGCTTCAATAGTTTGCTCTTTAGTAGAAATATCATGATCCATAGTAGCAAGATGCAGATCAGGACGTCTTAATTTACGACCAGCAGCTTCAATACCTGCAAAAGCCTGAGGTGAGGTTACCTCATGCACAAGTTGTCTGTCGATATATAGAGTTGGCAATTCGCCTTCTTGCTCAAATACAATGTGGCTATCGTAGAC
>JAEWPL010000305.1 GCA_023460615.1 Pseudomonadota bacterium
GTTAAAAGAGCTCATAAGAAATTGATGCTCAAATACCATCCTGACAGATTAGCCTCTCAAGGTTTAACTCAAGAGATGATTAGACTTTATACTGAAAAAGCCAAAGACATCCAAGCTGCTTTTGACTTAATAAAAAAGAGCAGAAATATGTAGCTAGAGTAGAAACTCAGGCTTACTTGTAAAACTTAATTGCTCCCCTGTAAAAGGGTGAGTAAAGGCTAAAACAGCAGCATGCAGACAGAGTCTTGAAGCTGCTGTTTTAGTTTTTTCATCAGCGTAAAACCTGTCCCCTAAAATTGCATGATCAATTGAAGCTAAATGTAGTCTTAATTGATGAGAACGACCTGTAACGGGAGTAAGTTTTAAGATAGAGTAATCAAAGGTTTTGATAATCTTAGGATTTACTGTGTAGTCAGTAATCTTTTCATACAAGGTAAGTGACTGTTTGCCTTGCTCAAAATCTACAATCTGCAATGGTCTGTGCTCAATATCGCATCTTATAGGTAGGTTAATCTCACCTTCAGGTTTTGTGTTACCTGTTACTACCGCAAGATAAGTTTTACTTACCTCTTTAAAACAAAACATCCTGCCAAAAGCGCTGCAAGCTCTTTTAGTTAAAGCGATAACTACAAGTCCTGAAGTATCCATATCTAGACGGTGTACGGCACTAGCATCATTATGCTTTTCTTTGACACGAGATAAAAGAGAATCGTAGTGCTCTTTTAATCTACCTGGGACACTTAATAAGCCTGAGGGTTTATTAAGAACGATTAAATCGTCATCTTCAAAAAGGATTTCTAAATAAGGAGTTTTAGGTGGATTGTAGATAAAGTCGTTCATGAGGTGAATTGAAAAATAGCAGCCTAAGCTGCTATTTTTTAACTAATCTTCAAAGTGGGAGGCTGCGTAAACTTCACGTGCGTTTTTAGCAGGTAAAGTTAAGCCTAACTTATCGAAATTCTTAATCATCATTTCAAAGGCTGGCTTTACATACTCAGTATCTGAGAAAGTATAGATAATGGTCTGACAATGTCTAATTGCAGATACTAAAGCGCCTCTTTCTTGATAATACTTAGCGATAAACCACTCACGCTTTGCTAATTCTGTTTTAACGAATACCAATCTTTGATAGCCGTCTTTAGCATATGGTGAATTTGGATAAGTTTCTAACAGATCGCTAAAAGCTTTGTAAGCATCATATAAGAATTGAGGATCTTTTTGTGATCTGTCAAAGCCTAAAAAGTCTTGAATTAAAGTACCGTGCTTTTGAATTTCATTCAAACCTTTCATATATAGCACATAGTCTACATATTGAGAGGTTGGATTTAATCTTAAATATCTTTCAATGGCTGCGGTGGTTAGATCTGATTTTCTAGTCTTGTAATAAGTATAGATAAGATCTAACTGAACCTGATCGGTTAACTCACCAAATGGATATCTTGAATCAAGTGCTTCTAAATAATCTTTAGCATTAGCATAATCGCCAGTTGCTAAGAATTGCTTTGCTTTTGAATGTAAAACTTGTTGTGAAAAATCTGGTATTGCATCTTTCTCCTCAACTTCATCTGAAGAGCATGCTGATAATCCGAGAGCAGAAGCAATTACAAGTGGTAATAATAACTTCTTAAACATTAAATTTCTGCCTCATGTTTTTAGTTACGGTTTAATTTTTTGTATCTTATATGTTATCTTAGCATAAGTCAAAAATTATGAGAAAAACTTAGGATTATGTCAGATAAATTAAACTACGTTATTGAAGATGATCTTCATGGTAAGAGATTAGATCAAGCTTTATCAATTTTAAATGATGGTATCTCAAGAAGTACTTTAGGCCAATATATCAAAGATGGTCTAGTGACAGTTGATGATAAAGCCATCACTAAGCCAAGCGTTAAAGTATCTTCAGGGCAGGAGATTGTAATTACTTTACCTGAAGCTGAAGATCTTGAAGCTAAACCTCAGGATTTACCTTTAGATGTGGTGTATGAAGATCAAGATCTTATCGTCATCAACAAGCCAATTGGCTTTGTAGTACACCCAGGTGCTGGTGTAAAAGACGGTACTGTAATGAATGCTGTGCTTTATCACTACCCACAGACATCTGTATTACCAAGAGCAGGTATTGTGCACAGACTTGATAAAGATACCTCAGGTCTTATGGTAATTGCCTTATCTAAGTACGCTCAAATTAAACTTGTAAGAGCTATTAGTAAGCACGATGTAGTACGTGAGTACGAAGCTATCTGTGAAGGTTTAATTACCGCAGGTGGTACTATCGAGGCAGACATTAGTCGTGATCCTTACAATAGAACTAAGATGGCAGTAGTTTGCGATGGCTTAGGTCGAGAAGCTATTACCCATTACCGTGTGATGGAGCAATTTAGAGAGCATACTTTAGTAAAGCTAAGACTAGAAACTGGTAGAACCCATCAGATCAGAGTGCACATGGCTTCAATTGATCACCCTCTATTAGGTGATGCTACCTACGGTGGTAAGAGATTAAGACTGATGAAAGGTGCTAGTGAGGAGTTATCTCAAGCTTTAAGAGAATTTCGTCACCAAGCCTTGCATGCAGCTCACATTGAATTTATTCATCCAATTAAAGGCGAGCCAATGTCCTTTGATGCTCCATTACCAGAGGATTTTGTAAATTTAATTAGATTACTTCGCCAAGACGAGATTGAAAATGGTGAAAAGTATTAGCACGATACCTGTTGATTTATCTATACCAAACATTAAAGCTTTTTATACCACTAAAAATGGAGGCTTTAGTGT
>JAEWPL010000306.1 GCA_023460615.1 Pseudomonadota bacterium
CTCGTATTATGCAGTCATTGGCGCAAGCTGCTTGTTAGTGGTCCAAGCCCAAATAAGTTTTTGAAAGCAGATCTTTGTTGGTACAAAGGCTTAAAGTAGAGCATCCTAGGTAAATGCATAATGCAAAGCTTTAAGTTTTCAATATAGAAAAGCAGACACTAACTTAGATTAAGTTAGGACGTGATCTTCAAACCATGTAATGAGGACGAATATGGAGGATTTGAAAAGTTGCTTAAGACCTCACCAATGCAAAGGTTGGTGAGGTAAAGCTAAATTAGAGCCAGTCTTTTAGGCACTGACGTTTATAGTCCATAATAGATAGACCACTTACGTCTAAGTCATCTAAGCGAGTGGTATAGCGTTTGTCGTAGATCTCGATCTTGGCATATTGTTTTGATTTGCCTTTATCATCCAATCTTTCAACTATAGCGTAATTACCACGCTCTTGCTCAGGTATCTCATTAACTGGTACATAATCAGGTTTTAGAATTGATACTACAGCTTGCTCGCCATATCTTTGTTTGTAGCGTTTAAGCATATTGTATGTAGCCCAAGTCAAATACTCAGATATATCCACACCATTTAAAATACAGCTTCTAGAAATTGAGAAGTGGTCAGCTAACACATGACAACCAGTCTCTGTATCAATAAACAAAGAGCTGTGCTTTTTAATAGCTATATCGCGGAAATTACGTTCTTGCTCATTGTTGGTAAGGGGCACAATCGGATTGCTTAAAAACTGTTGAATACCGTCAAAGCGATTTAAAGTATAAACAACAGCTTCACATAAATCGGATTCATTAGCAGCTTTATAAGTATTGCAGTGATACTTTTGGCTATAGCTTACAAATGCAGTATCTTCAATTAAGCTTTGAGTTAACTTAAAGATACGCTCGACAAAAATCTTGCTATAAGTTTGACGTAGCTCCATGACCTTAACTAGATAATCATCATCAAAGACGTTTAAGTCGTGCTCTACACTGAATACACAGTTGATATTAAAGAACACACAGATAGCGGTAATCGCATTAGGGTATCTTAAGGTCTTATTCTCCTCTACAGCATAAGCCTTCTCTAGCTCAATTTTAAAGTCAGCTAGTGATGTGCAGTTAGCAATAATTTGCTCATAAATATCCATTACACCTAATTCAATAAGTGCATCTTTCCAATAGCGTCGCAGGTGCGCCCAGCAAATAGGATGTTTAACGTCGTCATAATCACTAAAGACTTTGTTATAAACTTTCGTACCGTCGGTTAGTAGATATTTACATTTTGTAAATTCGCTATTTAACAGCATGGACGGGATATTTCCTGAGTGCGACCTATCTATGTGATAGTAAGCGTAATGATTTTCACTTAGTATCGAATTGGTAGCTCCCCATATGGTGTACTGTTTACACTCTTTAGAATTTAAATCTTCTCGAACATCTACAGGACACTCATCCATGTGAACTAGCTCATCAGACAATATGTATGGATAAATAAGCTTAGTTACTAAGTTATGGCATATCAATCTTGAGAATGTAAAAATAGCATTAAATGCAGTTGCAGTAGAAAACGGTATATTTAAGTCTCTAAAGATGCGCTTCCATGGAATTAAAGTCTGGTCATGTGATCTTATAAAGTCAATGATTAAACCAAGGGTTAAAAAGCCTTTAGTAATAAAAGGAGAATCACTTGCGACGTTAATATCAAAGCCTCTAGGATAGATACCAGCTACTGCGCAGTTAAGTAATTCTTTGGTTGTTAGTTTTTGAGTTGGTAACTTTTTGGTTGTTAACAACTGCTCTTTTAACTGATTTAGGTTGTTAGTTACCACTTTATCTAAATCAGTGGTAGTTTTTTGGTTGTTATCATCTAAGTTGGTAACATTAGGGGTAATTACTAAGTCTTCAGCACTGCCTCTTACGGTTACTAGCTTGTCGCAATTCTTGCATTTATAAGTTGAAGCTATGTGCTCAATCATATCAATGCGACTTCTCATCTTAGTGAATAAAGTGCGATTATGATCGCTGCTATTGATATTAACAAGGCAATCACTCTTACCACAGTAAGGGCACTTAGCTAAGTTGGCAAAGGTCTTTTTAATTAAATCAAAGTTAGAGCCAAAAAATAAGTTTTGCTCACGAGGTTTATTCTTAGTGGCGCGATTGTCACCTTCAAAAGACTCTTTATCTAAATCATGCTCACCAAAGCCATTAGGTAAGTCAAACATTTCATGGAGTTTTGCATAAACTTCATCTGCCTTGCTAGAGGCGTTAACATCAGTATCTGAGCTTTTAGAGTTTGAGCCTTTTTTATTATGGCTTTGACCTAAATCTTTACGTGGCTTTCTAGGAGTCTTTGGTTCAGAGTTTTGCTGATTGTCTTCACCATTATCATGCTCTTCATCTTGATATTTGGTAATTGTAATAACAGCATTGCCAAATCCTTCGGTAACATTTTCTAGTTTTTTAGAGGCTTTAACAGCTGCATCAACAATCTGCTCTTCAGGAGATTTATCTTGTTGAGTATTGTCGGAGTTGGTATTGGTACCAAATTTTAAATTCTCAGATTTTGAGGTAAAGTGAGCAACGGCCTTAACTCTGTATTTATGGGTATCACGAACACACTGTAAGAATCCATTAACAGCGAATCTGACGTTACCAATCAAAGTACTTCTATCAGGATATTTATCCTTGTCAAAGTAGTTATCGATTAAAGTATTCATGACATCAACTTCATGAGTGATTTCTTCATTACTCTTATCAAAGATGTCTTGTATATCTGAAAGAGTCTGC
>JAEWPL010000307.1 GCA_023460615.1 Pseudomonadota bacterium
TCGTAGCAGAAGGTAATGACGATAAAGCTTTATACTCTATTGGTCTTAAAGCTATTCAAGAAACCTGGATCACCACATGTCCAACACTTCCATATGAGTGTACTTGCAAAATTCGTTATCGTCAGCCTGATGTTGCATGTACCATTTACCGTGAAGATGACGGTAATTTAAGAGTGATGTTTAAAAATCCTGTAGCAGCTGTAGCTCCAGGTCAGTCTGTAGTATTTTATCAAGGACTTGATTGCCTAGGTGGCGCAGTAATTGATAAACATATTAAAGAATAAGGTAAAGTTATGGCAGATATTAAATCAGAAGCTATTGCGCTTTCAGCTTTATTTCAATGCTGTACTCAAATTTATCGTATTGCAAACACAGGTTACTATGATGATGCAGCCTTAGCTTGCGTATTAAGAGCTGTATTAGTAACTAATCCTAAAACAGTTGAGGATATCTACCCACAAGATAAATTAAAGGTAGGTTTTGCTCAATTGTCAGATTGCTTTGGCAAATCCATCAATCCTAAAACTATGGAAAATATTGAAATTACTAAGATGGCATTAAAAGTAATTTCACTTACTATTACTCTTTTAAAGAATAATAAAGTTTTAAATCGTCTATCCGACGAGATTGATGAGTTAAGTAAGACTATTCCTGAGCAATATGAGAATTTTTTTGAAGGTTCACCTGAAGTTGTAAATCAACAGTCTACTATCAGATTATTTGGTACTTTATACAAATCTATCATTAGCCCAAATTTTCCAAAGCTACTAATCTGTGGCAAGGAAAGTTGCTTGAGCGTAGTTGAGAACCAAGAAAAAATTAGAGCTTTGTTGCTTTGCGCTATTCGTGCCGTCATTTTATGGCGTCAGGTAGGTGGCAGACGAAGATATCTATTCTTCAGACGTGCCCAAATCGTCGAATATGCTAAGGCACATAGTTAAACCTATTCATTTTACTAATAGAGGATCAAAATGGAATTATCAGCATTAACTGCTATTTCACCACTTGATGGTCGTTATGGCTCAAAGACACAAGAACTTCGTCCTATATTCTCAGAATATGGTCTAATGCGTTTTCGTGTTCAAGTAGAATTAACTTGGCTTAAGCACTTAGCTGCTTGTGAGCAGATCAAGGAAGTTCCACCTTTCAGCGCTAAAACCATCGAGTTTATCGACAGCATTATTAACAACTTCTCAGAAGAAGATGCTTTAGACATCAAAAAGCGTGAAGCTGTTACTAATCACGACGTTAAGGCTGTGGAATACTTTTTAAAGGATAAAACCGCCTCTAATGAAGAAATTGCAAAGGTTCGTGAATTCATTCACTTTGCATGTACTTCAGAGGATATCAATAACAACTCTCACGCTTTAATGCTTAAAGAAGCTCGTGAGGAAGTGTTACTACCTGTTATTGATGAAATCATTGAGAAGATCACTGAGCTTGCTCACAAGTATGCAGATGTACCATTACTTGCTCGTACCCACGGTCAGCCAGCTTCACCTACTACTATCGGTAAGGAAATGGCTAACGTTGTATACCGTATGAAGAGACAAAGAAAGCAAATTGCTGAGGTTGAAATCATGGGTAAAATCAACGGTGCTGTAGGTAACTTCAACGCTCACTTAGTTGCTTACCCTGATGTAGATTGGTATGCTTTCTCTAAGGCTTTTGAAGAAGATTTAGGTCTAACCTTCAATCCATACACCACTCAGATTGAGCCTCACGATTACATCGCTGAGTTATTTGCTGCAGTTGACAGATTCAACACTATCTTAATTGACTTTGATAGAGATATCTGGGGTTACATTTCAAACGGCGTATTCACTCAAAAGACTATCGCTGGTGAAATCGGCTCATCAACCATGCCTCACAAGGTAAATCCTATCGACTTTGAGAACTCAGAAGGTAACTTAGGTATTGCTAATGCTCTATTTGTTCACTTAGGCAATAAATTACCTATCTCAAGATTCCAACGCGATTTAACTGATTCAACCGTACTACGTAACTTAGGTGTTGCTTTTGGTTACTCAATCCTAGCTTACAAGTCAACCTTAAAGGGTATTTCTAAGCTACAGGCTAACGTAGAGCACACTGCAGTTGAATTAGACAATAACTGGGAAGTTTTAGCTGAGCCTTACCAGACTGTAATGCGTCGTTATGGCATTGAGAATCCATACGAGAAGTTAAAAGCATTAACTCGTGGTCAAAGAGTAACTAAGGAGATCATGGAGAACTTCTTAGAGTCTTTAGAGATGCCTGAAGAAGCAAAAGCTTTACTTCGTGGCTTAACTCCAGCAACCTACATTGGTAGAGCTGTGAAGTTTGCAAAAGACATCTAATCAAAGTTAGATAAAATTAGGGGAGCAATAGCTCCCCTTTATTTTTTCATTTTCAAAATTAGTTTGAAGTGTCTAGTGGCTCAAATGACTTTACTAACTCGTCAATTGCCTTACACTGCTTTAAGAATGGCTCTAGCTTATCTAATGGTAAAGCTGATGGACCATCGCACTTAGCTTCATTTGGATTTGGGTGAGCTTCTAGGAAGAGTCCACCAATACCTACAGCAAGACCTGCTCTTGCCAAATCAGCAACTTGAGCTCGACGTCCACCAGAGGCTGCACCACCACTGTCACGACATTGTAGGGAGTGGGTAACATCAAAGATGATAGGATAGCCACCGCATACTTGCTTCATAACACCAAAACCAAGCATGTCCACAACTAAGTTGTCATAACCAAAGTTAGCTCCGCGCTCACAAAGTAATAAATTACTATTACCGCATTCTTCAAATTTACGAGTTACATTTGCCATCTGAGATGGAGATAGGAACTGTGGTTTTTTGATATTTACAACTTTACCAGTCTTAGCAATAGCGCTTACAAGATCTGTTTGTCTTGCTAAGAAAGCTGGAATTTGAAGTACATCAGCAACTTTAGCAACTTCACTTGCCTGCTCTTTTTCGTGTACATCAGTAATAATTGGTACATTAAAAGTAGACTTAACCTCAGCTAAGATCTTTAAACCTTCTTCTAGACCAGGACCACGGTAGGAGAAGATTGAGGAGCGATTAGCTTTATCAAAACTTGCCTTAAATACATAAGGAATATTTAACTTTTGTGTTACCTCGACATATTTCTCGCAGATCTTTAAAGCTAAATCTCTGCTTTCAAGCACATTCATACCACCAAATAATACAAATGGTAGTTGATTACTAATCTTAATCTTGCCTAAGTTAATGGTTTTATCTGACATACTAAATCCTCAAAATTGACCTTTGCATTATATAAGATCTTTAAAGAACTTTGATAAAGTCCATAAAAAAAGGTGCCATAATGGCACCTTTTTCATAAGAATTATGATTAAACTCTGATCTTCTCTACTAAGGAAGAGAGATCACTTACAGACTGTGTTGCCTTGTTAATAACACCATGGGTATGATCAACCTCGGTTGCAAAACCTTGAGCAGCTGCTGTAATGTTCTGCATGTTAGAAGAAATCTCAGAGGTTGCTGCTGTTTGTTGCTCTGCTGCAGTTGCAATTTGACCAATCTGAGCATTTACAATATCCACCTTTTGGATAATACCGTTTAATAAATCCTCAATGGTAGATGCGTTCTCAGCTAACTCATGCATTGACTCAACAGAATGTCCCATTGAAACATTAGCGTTATTAGCCTCTTCCTGAACTTGAGTTACCATAGCGGTGATCTCTTGTGTAGATTTAGAGGTACGAGATGCTAGTGCACGAACTTCGTCTGCTACCACCGCAAAGCCCTTACCAGCTTCACCAGCACGAGCTGCTTCAATAGCTGCGTTTAATGCAAGTAAGTTAGTTTGAGAGGCAATCTCATCAATAGTTTGCACAATAGCACCAATCTTTTGAGCTGTTTGTGATAACTCTTGAATTTGATGTGCGTCTTGATTTGACTTGTCCACCTGCATCTTAATTGCATCAATGGTAGTACGAACCTTTTGCACACCGTCATGGGTAGTACGGTTAGAGTCGTCAGCATTGATAGCTGCTTCATGGCAGTTTTTGGCAATATCTGCAGTAGTTGAAACCATCTCATCGGCTGCAGCTGCTACAGTTAAAGCACGGTTTTCTGTTGCACGAGCTGATTCAGAAATAGCAGCTGAGGAGTTATTAATATCAGTAAAGTTTTGGTTTAATCTGCCTTCTGCTGATTTAATTGCACCAACAATACCTTGCCACTCCACACGCATAGACTCTAAAGACTGTAATAACTTACCAAATTCGTCATTTGAATCAGCGTGAGCTGCAATGGTTAAATCTCCCTTTGCAATATTTGTAGTTACTAGTAAAGCTTTTCTAATTTGAGCTGTGAAATAGCTTGCTAAGAAGTAACTTACGAATAAAGATAGTACTACTACAGCGATAGTTACAAAAGCTACAGCAACTAGTGGTACATTAGAGTTTAACTTCTGAAGATCGTCCATAATGTAGTTCAATTTTGCATTATTGATTTGATCTACACAAATAGATGCATTGATGAACTTAGGATAAATCTCCACAGTATAGATACCACGAGCCATTGGCTGAAAGTTTCTATCTAAAACAGGAAGTAAATGATTCTTATATGAATCAATAGCTGCATCGATATCTGCATTTAAAGTTTTTGCAGTCTCAGAGTTATCGCGAGCTAAAATCTTTTTAGCTTCGCTTTGCATATGATTTAAACTCCGCTCTACAGCGGATTTATTTGCTTCGTTGTAGGTACGAATATTTGATACGAAGTTGAAGATAATATCGTTGGTTTTTGTAATTTCTTTACGAAGCTCTGCATTTGGGTGATACTCACCTAGCAAGATTTCATCTGCATGAGACACAGATACTTTGATGCTTGAAAGATTAAAACCAGATACAACTGAAATGACTAAGGTTAGTACAATAACAGTTACGAATGCCGTTAGTAACTTAGCTTTAACAGCTAAATTTGAGAACCAAGATCCCATATTTAATTCATCCCAAAATATTTATCTTACAAAAGATTAATTAGCTATACATGCTTTGTGTATTTCCAAAGCTTTGTGTAATTATCGGATAGAATTAGAAAAACTCTAAGAAAAATAAGCTGAATCTATGACTTAATTCAAACTAATTAGCTTAATTATGGAGAAAAATAAAAGGTAGGATAAATTTTGTAATCAACGCAGAAAACCTATCTATTTTCTAAGTTTTCTGCGTTTTCAACTAAGGCTTAGCTCTTGTTGTTCTCTGTTCCAGGATGAGCATGTGCAAGCTCATCATCTAAAAGAGAATCAACATCTGAAGAATTGTCATTGATTAAATTCTCATCGTTACCGTCTACAGTCTCAGTTTCAGTTTCAGTCTTTTCATTATTGACTAAGACATTAGTATATAAAGCATCGTCATCAGTCTTTAGATTTTGCTTAACGGTATTAGCAGTGTCTTGTGCTATAGCTTTAGGAGCTTGAGGTAATTCAATCTCAGAACCGTCATCCTCTATCTCTAAATCATTATGACTTAAAGCCAAATCATTACGATTTAATCTAAACGCAGTGGCTAAAACATCGCTTTGAGCTTGACTGTTTGCAGCAAATGGAGACTCATCATTACCATTTACAATCTGAGATAAAGCACGCTCTTGCATACTTACAGCTACATAACGGTTAGCTAAATCACGCATTGACTGTAAGAAAGTTAAGTACATCTCTGAAGAGTGCATAGATACGTGCTGATTACCAATTAAAGCAACTAAGCCTAATTGGCACTTATCAATATCACGATTTAACTTCTTTGAATGCTTAACTAAGGCTTCTACATTCTCATAGCAAAGATTGTCTTTAATTTGCTCTAAATCGTCAGCTAGCTTATCTAATCTACGTAATAGATCATATAAGCTATCCTTTAGTACACCTGTGAAAATGGTATGACGGTTAGCGACGTGATTTACAGCTTGATCTACAGAATAGTGAACTGACTTTGAGGCTTCTCTCATGTTTGAGAATACTAAGTAGAAGAAAAACTTAGCATCATTAGTACACTCTGTCTTCTTTTTAACAGATAAGAAGTCTTGCTCATTATCCATTGCCAAAGAGTAATAAGTACGTCTCTTATAAGCGATAGCTTCTAGAATATTAGAAGCTTTATTTCTAATCTTACGCAAGCCAAACTCATTATCAGCAAAGAAAGCATCAACAGACTTGTGGATGCATTCAGAGTTTATCTTGAAGTACTCTGGTACTGATTTTGCTACGCTAGATAGAATTTCTTTATCATTCTTTGCTGATAAAGACATAGCTTCTTCATCATCTTTAGACTTGCGAATAAAGTTAGAGTAAATGATTAAGCCAAATACTAATGGAGTTAATACTAGTGCTGAAGCATAGCCTAAGTTGAATAATACAAAGGCTATTAAGAAAGCAAAGGTGAAAGCAGAAATACCTGTTAAGAACCAACCTGCAATCACAGTTACCACACCTGAAATACGGTAGACAGCACTTTCTCTATCCCACGCGCCATCTGCAAAGGAAGTACCCATAGCCACCATGAAGCAAACATAGGTGGTAGATAGTGGTAACTTTAAAGAAGTAGCAAAAGAAATTAAGGTTGCTGCCACTACTAAGTTAATTGAAGCACGGACATAGTCAAAAGGTAATCTATTCTCTCCCTTTTGAATTATAGGCTTTTCATAACGCTGCTTAATTACTGTAAGGGATTTATTAGGCATAGCGTTATAAACAGTACGGGATACACCTAAACCTAAACGGGTAATAATACGACCAATAGTTGAAGCACCAAACTGCTCACGAGAACCTGTAGCACTTGATGACAAGTTAATAGAAGTTTGAATTACTTGGCGAGCCTTTTTACTTACCCATAAAGTAATACACATGATTAAACCTGATAGGAACAACCAAAAAGTATCAGCTTTATTTGGATCATTTAAGTATCCCATTAAATAGGAAGGATCACCACCACCTGCAACAGACCAATGACTGTAAGAATCTAAAGCTGCAAGTGGAACACCTACGAAGTTTACTAAGTCGTTTCCTGCAAAGGAGAAAGCTAGTGCAAAGGTACCTGCTAAAATAATTAGTCTAAAGACATTTTTATTTAGTAATACCATGATTTGACCTAGTACTGTAAAGAAGACAAATACAGACCACATAATGCTTGAGATATTGTTTTGAATATACTCAAGATTTTCTTTAGTCATAAAGGAAGCTCCTTTAGCTCCCTTAATTACTAAGAAGTAAGTAATTGCAGATAATGACGCACCACAGAAAACGCCACCTAAAATCTTTACAGAATTTTTAAATCTAAAGGTAAAGAGTAATCTACAAATAAATTGCACTACCATGCCAGTTACGAAAGCAATTACAACTGATAACAAAATAGCCGATACAATCGTTGCTGTTTTATCAAGCTTAATGTAATTAAAGATTTCGTTGTAAGGAACATCAGCTGAGCATACTTTATATAAAGAAGCAAAGGTTGCTGCACCTAGTAACTCGAAGATAATAGAAACGGTGGTAGAAGTTGGTAAACCAAAGGAGTTGAATAAGTTTAAAAGTAGAACGTCTGATACCATTACGGCAATGAAGACTAACATTAACTCATCAAAACCAAAATGCTCAGGGAATAACATTCCCTTTCTTGCAATCTCCATCATTCCAGAGGAGAAGGTAGCTCCTGTTAACACACCAATTGAGGCTACTATCATGACGACATATAAAGGTGCGATTCTTGTACCTACAGCTGAATTTAAAAAGTTGGCGGCATCGTTACTTACACCAACAAACAAATCTAAAGCAGCTAATAGTAACAACATCACTACTAGTACAAGGACTATTGTTTCAAACATAGATTATCCATTGTGTTGTTTATTTAAGACAATTTTAAATGTAAATAGGCTACATTCAAAGTATTAACAACTATTTTTTTTAATTTATGTTAATTAAAATACGCCGATTTGTTAACTTTTTGTTAATTGTAATAATGTGAAAGAGATCAACAATGGATCAGGGGCTACGCATGAAATTTTAACAATAAATTGTGTTAACCAAAGCTCATAGCAGCAAAGTGTTCTTTAAAAAATCAATCGCAAAAGCGCATACAATTTAGATCTATTAATTCATTTCCTCTTT
>JAEWPL010000308.1 GCA_023460615.1 Pseudomonadota bacterium
AAAAAGCTAAACAACAAAAGGATTTACTTATGTCAGATATTCAAACTATTTGCAAACAGGCATTCAAGGCTAAATTCAACGCTGAGCCTACCATGTATGAGTATGCTCCTGGTCGTGTAAACATCATCGGTGAGCACACTGATTACAATGGTGGTTTCGTGCTACCTTGTGCAATTAAGTATGGTACTTGCATGTATGCAAGAGCAAATGGCACTAACAAAATTCGTGTGCTAGCTTGCGACATGAATAATGATTACGACGAGTTTGAAATCGCACCACAAATTGAAAAGCACGCAAGCAAGTTATGGGTAAATTACCTACGTGGTGTAACTTATCAATTTGCTAAAAAGTATGGTGATAAGGTTCAAGGCTTAGATATCGCTATCAAAGGTGATGTGCCACCAGGAGCTGGTCTATCCTCCTCAGCTTCTTTAGAGGTTTGCTTTGGTCACTTATTATCAAGCGCTTTTGGTTTAGGTACTAAACTTATGGATGTAGCTTTAATTGGTCAAGCAGCTGAAGCTTACATCGGTATGAAGTGCGGTATCATGGATCAGGCTATTAGTGCTAATGGTACAAAAGATCACTTATTAAGAATTGATTGTAAGAGCTATGAGTTAACTCAAGTTGCTGTACCACAAAACTTAGTTATTCTAATTATCAATTCTAACATCAAGCATCAATTAGTAGGCTCTGAGTATAACGACCGTCGTGAAAGCTGTGAAAAGGCTGCTAAGATCATGGGCGTTGATTTACTACGTGATGCAACTATGGCTCAATTAGATAAGTTTAAGTCTCAAATGGATGATGAGACCTATCGTCGTGCTAGACACGTAATCACTGAAGATGAGCGCGTGTTAGAGGCAAGTGCTGCTTTTGAAAAGGGCGATTTAGATACTCTAGCTAAGCTAATGTATCAATCTCACGTTTCTATGAAGGACGATTTTGAAATCACCGTAAAAGAAACTGATGCTTTAGTAGACATCGTAAAGAACACTTTAGGTCAACAAAAAGCTGCAGTACGTCAAACTGGTGGCGGTTTTGGTGGCTGCGTAGTAGCTGTTGTTGAGCCAGAGAATGTACAAAAGGTTAAAGATGCTGTTAATGCTCAATACAAGGCAGTATCAGGTATCGATGCTACTATCTTTGAGACCACCGCTTGTGCTGGTGCTCACTTTGAGAAACTATAAGCCTAAAAAGCTTTAAGCAATCCTTTTAGCACCTCCTTTTAGGAGGTGTTTTTGTATCTTGAGAGCAAAGTTTTTGCAAAAGAAAAGGTAAGCTTTTGCTTACCTTTTAATAGTTAATAGAAGTCAAAATTAGTTTGCTTGTGAAAGCTTTACATAAGCAGGTGGATTTGAGATATCCTGCTTTAACACCTCATCAGAATTAGTCGATAATACAGTATCGATTTTTCCTTCTTCTTTAGGTTTATTCTCACTAATATTTAGATCTTCTTTAGGATCTTTGTAGTTTTTAGGTCTAAAAAGTTTTGGTCCTTGATTTTTGGCATACTTGATATTGCCACCATTGTTGATTGAAGCAATAAGTTTACCTGGCAAATCTCTCCAAACCTCAAAGTTCTTTTTAGCATTCATAAGTAGAGCCTTATTAAACTCATCATGAGATAAATTTAAAGAAGTATTGATAAGAGACTTAGAGGCATTCTCAAGTCTTGTAGCGGTATCTTTTACTTGGGTGATAAAAGGAGAGTAGTAACCACGAGTTAAGGTACCTACAGAGGTTGCAGCCCAATACATCTTGTTTTCGTCATAGATTTTTCTGTTAACTCTACTGTAGATGTCAGTGATAGGAGCTACAGGAAGTGGTACGAAGACACTTTCACCAGGGGAGGTTAGGGCAATCCAAGAAATAGGTGCTGGTAATTTGTCATTAAACTGATTGATCCAAATATAGGTAATACTAGTTGTGGAGATCACACGCTCTTTGTTGTACAAACCAAAGCTGTAAGGTTGTGCAAATAAACCACCAGTCTCACCTTTAGTGTAATCAAATTCAGTGCCAATATAGCTATCACGATGAATACTCATCAGATCTTCTAAAGTCATTTTCTGATCTGGTTTTACAGAGAATGGATATTCTTTAGTATTACCAGATTCTGGCCATGGATTAAGTTTTAAGGATGGAGCTGCCATATCAAGACCTCTCCATACACGGCGAAGACAAGAGTATGGGTGGAATCTCTCGACACTTCTAATAGATTCTAACCAATCTAAATGACCTTCTTTATCAAAAACTGCCCAGCCTAATTTTTTCAATTCGTCAATCATAGATTGATGGAAGATCTGATCTTTGTTATTAGGATCAAGACTTCTAATTCTAAATTGGTTAGCTGCGATAAAGAATTCTCCATCAGGTACTTTTTGAGCTACCCAAAAGCCACCCTTACCAGATGGGTTAGGCTCCATTTCAATTACCCAACCTTCATCTTTGTCAGCAACTAGTAAGGTTTCAGCAGTACCCCAAAGTCCGTATTTGTCAATTAAATCGCCCATTAAAGCAATTGCTTCTTTAGCAGTTTTACATCTTTCTAAGGCTACACGACCTAATTCTGAGGAGTAGAAAATACCGGTGCCTTCACCTGGTTTAATGTAATCAAATCTGTCAGAGCTATCGGTGCATTCACCTAGCATTAAACCGTGCTCATTGATAATGCCATAGTTACTATCAAGATATGCATAAGTGTGCTTTACCTGAGGAATTGATCCTAAAGGTATGGTTTTATCAACCCCTTCAAATTGATAATCAGGACCACGACCATCAACATTTAAGCGAGGGGTGTAATCAGTGTTGTAGGTTGGATATGGCTCACGAGCACAAGCTGAAGGATATACATAACGTACCTCTCCTTCCTCATGATCGGCTGCTGGCACATAAACAACACTTGTGTCACCTGTGTAACCGTCGTTAGAGTGGGTTACATACATACTACCGTCAGCTGATGCACCCTTGGTTAAAAGCGCAGTTGTACAAGCATAAGTCTGGGGTACTAATAAAGCTAACATAGAAACTGTAAATAAGGTTTTAGTAATTCTCATCTTTTAGAGCCTATTTGTCGTTAATCTTTGGGGTAAGTTGTGGTTTTTCTTTTTTGTCATCAGTCTTTACAGGCTTTTTTACAGCCTTTTTGCGATACTTATCTACAGGAGTAAACTTAGGGTTATGACCTTCTGCATAACGCAACTTAAAACCATTGTCATGAATTTCTAAAAGCTTATGGTAAAGATTGTGCCATTTGTTAACTAACAAAATGGCATTAGAGTTGATAAGCGCGAAGAAATCATTCTTACTTACATTTTGATATTCTTTTAATAAATCAAAAGCACGCTGCTCTGATTCCATAGCTTTGATTTTTACATTATCAATCATGGTAAAGTAGTAAGCTTTAGTTAAAGTTCCCACGAAGCTTGATGACCACCACAATTTAGTTTTATCAAACTCTGAGCGCGATACTTTAGTATAAGCATCTGGAAGTTTTGCTACACACAATGGCACGAAGCTGTTTTCAGCTGGTGTATTGATAGCAATCCAAGCAATTGGAGCTGGCAAGGCTTTACCAACTTGCGCAATGGTAGTGTAGGTGGTTGACGCATTGTTAAAGGCTCTTTCACTTTCATACTTATCATAGGTATAAGGTGATGCAAAAAAGCCACCACTTTCTTTAGTGCTAGAATCAAACTTGGTACCAGCATAAGTATCACGATGTAGCATCATCAGATCTTGAGTGCTGATAGTTTTATCAGGAATTACACTAAATGGGTAAGAGTCATCATAGCCTTTTACATAAGGGGAGAAGTGAGCTGAATGCTTCATTAAACTATAGCCTCTCCAGACTCTACGCATAGAGTAATAAGGATAAATTTCAGTACCCTTAACAGAGGTTAACCAGTCTACAAGACCATCTTTGTTGAGTTTTGCAAGTTTTAGATCTTTTAAAATCTTATCAAGATTTGGCTTGTAAATTAGAGTATCGTCGTTTTTATCAATAGCTCTGATTTTGAACTGATCGGCACTTACAAAGAAAGTGCCATCCTCAATTTTTTTTGCAATCCAAAATGAATAAGCTTGATTATGATGTTTTTTATCAATATAAGGCATCATTTCCATGCAGTAGGCTTCTGTCTTATCTGCAATGACTAAGGTTTGAGGTTTACCCCATAAACCATAAGTATCGATTAAACTACCTACAAGTAAAACCGCCTCCTTCGCAGTTTTACAACGTTCAAGCGCAATTCTTGAAAGCTCTTGAGCACAGAAGATACCTGAAGCTTCTTTGATATCAATATAGTCATATAAAGAGGTGTGATTTGTAGATACTGCAACACAAAGCCCATACTCATTGATAATGCCACTGTCACCATCAAGGTAGGCAAAGGTCTTTTGCTCCTCAAGTATTTTTCCTACCGGCAAAGTCTTATTTAAATCTTTATAGTAATAATTTAAAGTACGACTCTTATCATTTAATCTTGGTACATAAGTACAGTTTAAATCAGGAATTTCTCCATAAACTGTAGCTTGTGGAAAAATATCTTTTAAAGTATCGTCTTTGTGTTTTTTTGAATCGATAAAGGTAATACTAGGATCGATATTAAAGCCGTCATTAGAGCAACTTACAAGCATGGAGCCATCTGCGCTAGCCCCTTTAGTTACAACGGTAATGGTATTTGCGTGAGCCTCATTTAACTGACACACAGTTAACACTAGTATGCCTAAAATTTTTAGTGTGTGTTTGTACATACCTAATCCAAATTTTTGTTTTTTTGTTATATGTAATTAGTGTATGTTTTACACCTAAAACGGCTTGGTGTAATGCCTTTGCTTTGAAAAGTTAAAACTTGGGCACAATAAATTGTTAAATTTATGAGATTTTTCAAAGCTTGATCAAAAAAATAAAAAGGCAGCTTACAAATTATGTAAGCTACCTAACAAATCACAAGCTACATTGTTTGATTGATGTAAGGATAGAAATTGACTATTTTGAGTAGAAATCTTTTATAAACTTTTTAAACTTTTTGACGGAGCCTAAAGAGTCTTTATCAACCTGTACTAAAGAGAAGGGACGTTTTAGTTTTAAACCGTCGATTTTTAGTTTTTTTATCTCTCGTCTTTTAAGTTCTGCCTCAATTGAAATTTGAGAGAGAATACCAATAGTATCAGAGTTTTCCACAAAACCTTTTACAGCTTGAGCATCTAAAAAACTCATCCCAATATTGTAATCGTCGATATTCTCGCCTTTATCTTTTAGTTGATCCTCAATTAAAGTTCGTGTAACTGTACCTTCATCCTTTAGAATTAGTGGTACTTTTTTTAGCTCTGATAGCGAAATTGCTTTTTGTTTGGCTAAAGGAGAGTTGTAGCGTACAAAAGCTACTAGCTCATCTTCTTTAAAAGGTGTGTAGTTTAAATCACTTCTAAAATTGCAGGCTTCCACAAGACCTAAATCTACTTTTGACTGTAATACAAGATTTTCCACAAAAGCGGTGTTTCCTGTAGTAAGCGTGATTTTGATATTAGGAAAGAGCTTTTTAAATTCTACTAGTAGCTGTGGCAGTATAAATTGCATAATAGTAGGTGTTGCGCCTATAGATAAATTACCTTCAAATTTTTCATTCAAAGCATTCATCTCAAAGGCTAAATTCTCATAATTAGCCAAGATGATATTAGCGTGTTTTAAAAGTAATTTTCCAGCTTCTGTAAGTTCAATAGAGTTTGTTTTTCTGATAAAAAGTTTAGTATCAAACTCTTCTTCTAGCTCATGAACATGTCTACTGATAGCAGGTTGGCATTTAAATAATTCTTTTGATGCCTTTGTAAAGCTTAGATTATTTGCCACACTCACAAATACTTTTAGTCTTATATCAATCATTTTTAGTTTTATACAAAATTAACCAATTCGCTTGTATGTTTGAAAAATTCTAGCACAGATGATTATGAGTTTAGGCATTACATATTGTTATGGTAAGTGTGACGGATATCAAATCTTATTATGAGGTAAAACTGAAATTTTTTAATTCAAAATATCTATAATGCCACGCAAAAGTAATAAGGCCTTACTACAAAACTTACTTTCTTTTGTTACTTTACAAGGTTATATAAATGAAAATTACTGTGTTAAAAGTTTTGTCTGGTTTAATGATAGCTGTTTCTTTTTCCTGTTTTGCAACTATGGAAGCTGCTTGGGATTTAGATGAGAATGGCAATGATTCTGTTGAAGCTCAAGCTTTGCATGAGAAATGCCCATCTCATGTGTTAATTAAATCAAAGAGTGGAAAAGTTGTAGATCATGCAATCTCTAATACTGACAATACCTCTTTAGAAGATAACTCTGAGTGTTTATATAACTAAGCTATCATGAGAACTCTTGATTTAGATCAATCGTCTAGATTGAATTTTATTGCCAAAATTTTATGTACCTACGGTTGGCGACTTACCTTGTGTGGAGCCGAAACGAGGGTGATAGTATCCTCTGTTTACAAAATGGCTAAAGCCCTAGAGGTTCAGTATCCTGAGGTTACTTTAACCTACAGCTCTATCCACATTAAGATAGCTGATGCTACAGGACATTACACCACTTGTGAAAGAACTATTGCTAAAGTTGGCATCAATATGAGCTCTCTTACAAGATTGTACAAATTAGGTTGTAGTGTAGAAAAAGGTGAACTTACTGATTTATCCGAGATTTACCACAAGATAAGAGCTGTAAGACCTCGTTCTTATGATAAGAATTTCTTACTTATCATAGAATCAGTGGCAGCTTTATGCTTTGCTTATTGTAATGGTGGTGATTTAAAAGTCTGTATCTCAGCTTTATTTGGTGGCTTTGTATTGATGTTCTTCCGCTTTATGCTGATTAAAAAAGGATATTTTGAGAATTTCGCCTTTATGATTAGCTCTTTTTTAGGTTGCCTTACCACCTTTTTAGCAGGTTACCTATTAGCTATAGATGGTAAAAACATCACTTTAGCCCTAATGGCTACTACCTTATTGTTAGTTCCAGGTTTCCCTTACATGAATGGCTTTTTAGATACCTTTAAAGGCTATATGGAAATGGGACTTCAAAGGCTTATGTACTCAGTACTTTTAACAACCGCTGCGTTTATTGGTTTATTTGGAGCTTTGTGCGTAATCTATGTCTAAACTCCTTGATTATGACTTTTTATTAAATCTCTGTTTGCAAACTGTGTGTGCTGCTTTTATTGCTGTAGCTTTTGCTATGTTGTTTGCAGTACCTAGAAAATTGCTTTTGTATATAGCAATTTCTGGAGCTCAAGTAAGGTTTGTAAGAACCTTACTGTTAAATGGTTTTGATGTTCCTATTGTGGTCTCAACTTTTATAGCTTGTGCAGTGATGTCGATAGGTTTTATCTTTGTAGCTCCAAGAATTGAAGTTCCAAGACAAGTATTTACTGTAGCATCTATTATCTCCCTAATTCCAGGTATGGATGCTTACAATTGCTTAGTGTCACTTGCAACTTTAATTCACTTAAATGAGTCAGTGAATGTAAATCATGAATTATTGTCGATTTTTCATCATGGCATGAGAGCTTTTGCTATCATGCTAAGCATAAGCTTAGCTATAGCAATTCCTCCTATGTTCTTTTATCAAAACCGTTTTAAAAAGTCTTAATTTTTTACAGAATAAATAATTAACAGTCTTGCCTTACTAAGCATGAGTTTAGTAAGGCTTTTTTTGCTAACTTAAAGGCTGAACTTAAAAAAGTAAGACTTTAAATCTATTAACTTTAATTAAATAGATTCTAACTCCTAATTTTTGCGAACTTTTCCTTAATTACTGTGCTTTTGTATTGTAAAATTACGCCATTACAAATGTTTATGTAGTGGAGCTGATATGTCTGACAAGGAATATAAAGGTGGAATGCACAATGGACTTTCAACTTTAATTAAAGCTATTGAAACTTTGACTCATAAAAAGGTAACCCTACCTTCTGATGAGGAAAAGTTAGATGTAGCTACCATAAGACGTAGAGAAGCACATTTAGCAAGTATTGAAATTGCTAAACAAAGACAGCAAAGACATCAGAATTTTATTGATACCTTACATAAGCAAGGTCATATCAGTGGTCAATTTACCTTTGATAAAATCAAAGAAGACGATTTTAATCGAAAGGCAATTGAGATTGCTAAATCCTTTTGCTCAACCCTAAATTTACCTAAAGAATTTGTAACTACAGCTCCCTTATTCTTAATTCAAGGTGGTCCTGGCTCTGGAAAGACGGTATTGTGTAACTGTGTGGCTAATGAGTTTTTAGTAAAGCATTTTAAAGAAGTTGAAATGTGCACCTTTAGTCAAATTAAGCGCAACAGAACCCCAGGACAAACTGACAATTCCTTTGATGTGCAAGAGAAAAGCGCAAATTGGGAGAAGTATATTTCTGTAGACTTATTGATTATTGATGGTTTTTGTCAAAACAATGAGAACTTAACTCAATTTGATAGACAAGTTTTTGCAGAACTTTTACGTATCCGCAATGAGCGCAATTTGCCTATAGTGATCTCTACTACACTACCAGCTACAGCTATTGCCCAAAAACTTGGGGATGACTGTTTTGAATCAATTAAAGAATACAATGTCTTTACAGCCTCCTTACTAGGTTTAAGTAGACGTCAACCAATTATTTTCTCATAAGGTATGTATGGCAACAATTTTAGCTTTTGATTTTGGTATGCGTCATATTGGGGTTGCCACAGGTAACACGGTAACTAAGACAGCAAATCCTCAAAAATGTATTAGTGCTAAAGATGGCATTCCAAATGAAGCTCAATTACAAAAACTATTTAAAGACTGGTGTCCCTCAATAGTGGTCGTAGGTTTACCTTTGAATATGGATGGCACTGAGCAAATTATGACCAAACGTGCTTTAAAATTTGGTCATAGACTAGAGCAGAATTTTAAAATAAAAGTTAATTTTGTAGATGAGCGTTTAACCTCCGCCTCAGCAAAAGAAGAGATCTTCTCTCAAGGCGGTTTTAGAG
>JAEWPL010000309.1 GCA_023460615.1 Pseudomonadota bacterium
TGACCTAGCATTTCTTGGACAGCACGAATATCTGCTCCACCTTGCAACATTTCAGTTGCAAAAGAGTGTCTTAATTTATGCGGATTTAGATGAATGCCTAAGTCGATTTTATTGCAAAGTTTTTGTAGGTTCTGCTCAACCGCTCTAGTTGTCATTTTTCTACCAAACTTACTTACAAAGATTGCTTCATCCTTAGGATTAAAAGTATCTCTTACCTGTTTTAGATAGTAGTCTAATTTCTCTAAAGCGATAGTGCCTACAGGCACTACTCTTTGCTTATTGCCCTTGCCTAATACCCTAACTTCTTTTAATTCAAAATTAAGATCACTAAGCTGTAAATTTACTAATTCTGAAACACGAAGCCCTGAGGAAAAAAGCAATTCAGCGATAGTGTTATCTCGATAATCTTGGGGGGTTTCACACTTAGCATCTAATAAAATTTCAATTTCAGATAAAGATAAGATATTAGGTAAATGCCGTTTTACCTTAGGAGCTTGTACTTGCTTTATAGGATTATCTTTTAAGATCTGCTCTTTAATTAAAAATTTAACAAAAGAGCTTAAGGCATACAAATCATGAGCAACCGTGTTGTTATTAAGCTTGTTTAGATTAGCATCAAAATTAAAAGCCTTATGGATTTTTCGAACTGCAGCAAAATCTAAATTTTGCCAATCATAACTTTGATTAGGATCGCCCGTTAAGACATTTACAGCCTTAAGTAAAACCCTTATGTAGGATTCAACGGTGTGCGAACTGTATCGTTTTTCATAACGCAAATAATCAATAAATTTAGTTACGTATAGATCCATTCGCACCACCTATCAAGTTAAATTAGGATGGTTCCTTCATATACTCTTTGAGCAGGACCTGACATGAAAACAGGACTTTTACCACCTTCCCAGGAGATAGACAATTTACCACCTGGTAAATAAACACTTACAGGAGATTCTACTTTTCCTTGAGCAATAGCTACTACAGCTGCAGCACAAGCACCTGTACCACAAGCTAAAGTTTCACCACAGCCACGCTCAAACACTCTTAATTTTAAAGTATGTTTATCTACAACTTGAGCAAAACCAACATTTACCTTTTCAGGAAAATTAGGATGACACTCAATAACAGGACCATACTTTTCCACAGGAGCGGTTGCTACATCGTCAAAGAAGAATACTGCATGTGGATTTCCCATAGAAACAGCGCCATGCTCAAGTACTACCCCATCATCTAAGGTAATTTTATAACTTAAAGCTTGATGTTCTGCTTTAAATGGTAATTTTGCAGGAGTAAAGTCTGGTGCTCCCATATTCACAGTTACAGTATCATCGTCATTTAAAGTTAAATGCAACACTCCTGATACTGTACTTACATCAATTTCACGCTTATTAGTTAGATTATGATCTACTACAAATCTAACAAAACAACGAGCACCATTACCACACATTTGCACTTCAGAGCCATCTGCATTAAATATTCTGTAGTGGAAATCTACCTCAGGATCAAATGGTGGCTCAACTAGTAACAGTTGATCAAAACCAATACCAAAATGACGGTCTGCTAATTTCTTAATTAACTCTGGGGAGAAAAAGATCTTTTGAGTAACCCCGTCAACCACCATAAAGTCGTTGCCTAAACCATGCATTTTGGTAAATCTTAATAGCATAACTAACCTCTTAGTTTAGAATGCACTCATCTTTCCAAATGTCTTCAAAGCTTTGACGCTTTTTGATGACAGTGGCATTCTTACCGTCCACCATAACTTCACATGGTAAACGTCTTGTATTGTATGTAGATGACATTGAAGATCCATAGGCGCCAGCACCGCGTACTACTAGGATATCGCCATTTTTTACCTTTAAGCTACGCTCTTTTCCTAAAAAGTCATCACTTTCACAAATTGGACCTACAACATCACATACTACAGGTTCTAAATCTTTATGATCTACTGCATTTTCAATGGTCATATAAGCACCATATAAGGCAGGTCTAATCATATCGTTCATACCAGTATCGGTGATTACAAAATGCTTATCACCATTGTTCTTTTGGTATAAAACTTTAGCTAATAACACTCCTGAATTTGCAATCATGGCGCGACCAGGCTCAATATACAGAGCAACGTCATAACCACTTAATTTCTCAAGAATAGGTGCATAATAATCTAATGGTTGAGGAGGAACTTCCTTATCGTAAGTAACACCTAGACCACCGCCCATATCAATATGATCAACTTTAATACCTAAAGCTAAAAGCTTTTGATATAAATTTACGATTTTTTCAGAAGCTTCAATAATTGGTGCAGCCTCTGTCATTTGAGAACCAATATGGCAATCGATACCAGAAACCTTAAGACAAGGCTCTTTTGCTAAACGCTGATATAACTCTAGAGCAATTTCCTCTGATACACCAAACTTATTGTTTTTAAGACCAGTAGAAATATAAGGATGAGTTTTTGGATCAACACCTGGATTTACACGAAGTGCTACAGGAGCTACTACATTAAGTTTTTTAGCTACCTTGATGACAGCATCAATTTCTTCTTCAGATTCAATATTTAAACAATTGATACCTACAGATAAAGCATATTCAATCTCAGCTTCAGTTTTACCTACGCCTGAGAAAACCACTTTTTTAGGATCACCACCAGCTGCAATTACACGACGCAATTCACCTTCTGACACAATATCAAAGCCTGCGCCTAATTTAGCTAATAAGTTTAATACAGCTAAGTTTGAGCAAGATTTAACTGCAAAGCAAGTTAAATGTTTCTTTGAAGCTAATGCGTTTTCAAAGGCGTTTAAATGTCTTTCAATGGTAGCTTTTGAATAGACGTAAAGTGGGGTTCCAAATTCTTTAGCTAAATCGGTAACTTTTACATCTTCTGCGTACAATTGTGAATCTTTGAATTCAAAAAAATTCATGGTTTTCCTCAAAATCCGTGGTAATTATTTAGTTATAAACTGAGTTATCAACGTATATACGTTTGTTCTGTTGCTGACCATCATCTGATTTACTCTCATCGTCTTGTGAATTAGCTTTTTGATTTTGAGCATCATCAGCATCACTGCTAGAGCTAGAGGTTGATGTAGGGATGGTACTAACAGTTTGCTTTGCTGTTGGTTCCTCAATATACAATGGTCCTTTGATACCACAGGAAGTCAATAGCATAAGAGAAACGAAGGTAAGTGTTATTGCTAGAATTTTATTCAAAGCAAACTCCTTTTAGAACTTTGTTAAATTACGCAAATTTTACCATAATGCTAATCATTGCAAAAAGAACTTAGCAAAATCACCAATTAGTAGCAAAATTTAGATAGTAAAAGGTTTTACCGTTTGTTGATCGTCACTTAAGATGAAATACTGAGGCAAATTAAAATTCAATACTTGTAAGCTTGAGTTTTCTGATTCTTGTGTATAGTAGCGATTGATAGCATTCACAAGTTTAGAGCGTGAACCTTTAAATTTAGTGAAGGTTTTCACTTCATTACGCTCATTAACGATATAAATACTCCAAGAATCTTCGTCTTTCTTAAAGAAATATTGAATTACTCCAATAGAAGCGTGATCTCTAACTACTGCAGGTACTTGTAGAGCATATTCAGGGCGCATTCCAAACTTTGATAAAACCATAATTTCATCTTCATTTGCTCTAAACAGAGAATTTTTGTGGATGACAACTGTGCCATCGTCATCTACTTTAGCCTCATATGTGTTATGGCCTACAGCAAAAACATAATTACTCTCATACTCTGAATAGCACGAAACAATACCACGAATAGTTGCTTCTAAATCGTACTTAATTAAGACACGATGAGAATTAGAATAAGAACAAATTTTTAAAGTATTAAAGATAGCTTGAGGCTCTTTTGAATATTTCAAAATTTGTGGTTGCACAATCAAGGCTAAGATCTGCAATATTCCAACTTCTCCTTGAGGGTATGGAATGCAGTTAATTTCTCCCCAAGAATTCAAAGTCAAAAGCTCTAATGAGCCAATTAAACACATCTTTTGACGACCACAAGATAAAGAATCACCAATCTCTAGATCTGAAGGTGTGATCATAAAGTCGTTAGTAGCATCATCCTCGAAATTTACTACTAACATAGCTTTGACAATTTCACGTGGTTTTTGCAATTCTAATTGGCTTACTTTTAAATCACCATTACCAAAAAATTGCTCAATATCACTAAGCAAATATTTGATTTTATCGCCATCTATAGATTGCAATCTGCTCTTTACTTGAATATGAGTTCTTTTTGTAAGTAAATGATTAAATGCAGTCCAAGCTACCGCTTCTGTGGCGTTCTTTGCAATGTACGAAGCTTTGGTAGATAAAATTTCCAAACTATCCATAGGTGCAGTGAACACATGCCAACCTTTTCTACAAACACTGCTAGAAGAAGCTTGGACAAATGAAAGCGTTGACTCTTCAAGACTAGAACTTAATTCACTATGAGTTACTAAGATTTTAGTTGGATACTCATCAATAGCAGCATAGATTTTTCTTGATAGAACACCAGCGTCATCAGAGGTAATCGCATACTCAATGTTGTGTAACAAGGAGAATCGAATTAAAGCTTTATAACTTTCTAGTAAAGAACTTAAAATCTCATGACGTCTTTGCTTTACTGTAGCGTATTTCCAGCGACTTGCATTATCTAGAGAAGCAACAAACGATCTATACCAGCCCCAAACTTTACAGATACGGCGCAAAAATACTAAACGTTTTTGTAAGTAAAGATTACTACTGCTACGAGGGGTGGCTTGTTTTACTTTTAAGTAAAAGCAGATTTTAGCTAAATCAAGTCTTTTAGCATCTTTTATCTTGATTAAATACTGCTCTACTTTTTTTAACATTAAAAAGTAAGCATCTAAGCCTAAAGAATAATTTTTTCTATCGTAAATTGCCTGTTTTAACTCAATAGATAGAAGCTTAGTATTTGGATATTCTGAGGCATAAGCTTCCATTAAAAGAATTTTAAGCACAGCTTTTAAAGGATGATCAATACCTTTATAAACAAGCCATAAGCCAGAGCCAAAATATTCAACAGGAGAACTTTTAGCAACTGAGCCAAAATCAAACCATTCGTCTTTGTTTACGAAATCTTGTTGATAAAAGTCCTCTAAATACTTTTTATAATCGCTATATTCCTCTTCCTTAGAGATCATAAACCAAGCGATTCTGCGACCACATAGTCTTATGGCAGAACGATAAAATTCATCTAACAAGAATAAGCTTTGAGCAGATCCACAGTCTTCTGTATCCATAGCACCATGGTCTCCGCTTAAGAATCTGTCTTCAACGGTTACGAATAAATTGATTTCAGCACCGATATTTTTAGCAAAGGCAGAGATAAATTTACATTTATTAGCTAATAAATTGACCTGCTCTATAGGCACATCTTTACTTATACATACCCAAAGATCTAAGTCTGAACTTAAACTTTGCGCAATAGATGAGGTACTACCCATAGCGTACAAAGCATAGATAGAATATTTTCCATGAGAGGGAAGATTTGGATCAATTCCGTGCTTAATAAGATAATTTTTTTGTGAAAAATTAGGTTTAAAACCATCTATTCCATAAGGAACATCACTTGATACGTAACCTGGAATTTTAGGATTATTGTAATTTAGTAGAATAGGTACTAATTCAAGCATTTTCTTGCAGTCATTAGACATGATGCCATAAGCTCTTTTTAACCTCTCATTGTTAAGAGATTCAACTTTTGAAAATCGATTTTCAAATTGAGCTTTATCCATGACTTAAAACACTTTAATTACCTTTGAATTCTTACAGATTATAACACGCAACCATTGTTAACTTTTAAAGCAATTAAAATACCTAGAGCTAGGTGGTGTTTTTTTTGTAGTATTTACTGTTGAAGAATAAGTAAAAAAAGTGATCAGATACGAACTTATCAAAGCAAATTCTAGTGACAATACGGCACAATCACGTCTAACGTGTTATTATGGAAATAAATTTCTTTGATGAGAAGTAAGTATGACTGATAAAACAAATAGCTTAAAAGATAAAACCGCTAAATCAGCTCCTACTAAAGGGGAAGATTTAAAAGAAGAGGTGGTGACAAATCATACTGCTCCAAATGAGGAGCAACAGTTCCTCGATGACAAAGAAATACAACAGCAAAAAAAGTTAGAACAAGAGTATTTGATTGCTAATGAGCAGGCACAGAATCTGCGCAATCAAGATGCTTTTGCCCGCAATTTAGTTGAAAGTGAAAAAGCTTCACAATCAACCTTAAAAAACAAAGATCCTAATATGAGCGAAAAAATTCAAGATCATACTCAAGATATCAATGCTTTAAAAATTGATACCCTAAAATCTAGAGTTAACTTTTTAACCTTCTCACTTATCATTGTAATTGGTGCAGTGGCTTTTGGTGGTTACTATCTAGACTCACATAAAAATGACAAATTTGAGCAAATTCAAGCTATAGCCAACGATGTAAAAGAGAATAAAGAGTTGGTAATAAATGCCCAAAGACATGTAGATAAGGTATTTGAAGAAGTAAAAGAAAAAGATTCTCGCATTGATAATCTTTTTGCTTCTAATGCCGATCTTAAATCTCAAAACAATTTACTTAAGAATTCTGCAGAAGAACTT
>JAEWPL010000310.1 GCA_023460615.1 Pseudomonadota bacterium
ATCTTGAATGAATCCAAGATATTTCTTCTTATCATCTGAAGGGATATCTAATTCTTTAACGGACTTAATCATGCTTTCCATTATACTAAGTGGATTAATGCAATCATATTCTGATTCAGAAAGTGCATTATCTATAGCCTTGATTATAAATCTTGTACTAATACCCTTCATACCTTCATATTGACCTGCTTCTTCTCTAAGCTCATTTATATCAATCTTCTTAGTTGTTCCTTTTTCAACTATTTCTTCACCGTTATAAATCTTAAGCTTAGTCATTGCATCAACTTTAGCTGATGGTACTAATCTTGAAAGGATTGCAAACATAGCAGCCATTTCAATAGTATGTGGTGCTATATGAGCCTTGAAGTTACTCTTTCTAAGAATCTTTTGATATATCTTAACTTCCTCATCTAGCTCTAAGCAGTAAGGAACTTCAATTTTAACTATTCTATCAAGGATAGCTTCGTTTGTATGATCAGACTTAAATTTATTCCATTCAGCTTCATTTGAATGAGCAACGATTACACCATCAAAGTAAATCATAGAGCCCTTTCCAGGTGATGGTACAGACTTTTCTTGAGTTGCAGTAATAATTGTGTGAAGATACTCAACATCATTTTTAAATACTTCAATAAATTCAACTAAACCTCTATTACCAACGTTAAAAGCACCATTTAATGAGAAGATTCTAGGATCATCTTCTGAATATAAATCCATCTTAGAAATATCAATTGAACCTGTTAATATAGAAGTATCCTGATTATTTGGATCAACTGGTGGAACTACACCAACACCTTTTCTAGACCTGATTGAGAAACCAGTTCTCTCAACTGGGAAATCCTCATACATTCCATTAAGTTCATGCATTAATTTATATCTACATACTGGACATAAATCTCCTTCAATCTGTACTCCTAACAATTCTTCAAATTTTGGTCTTAAATGCTTAGGAATTAAATGAAGTGGTTCTTCATGCATTGGACAGCCCTTTAATGCATATACAGGCTCGCAATCTTCAAGTGCAGATTTTAAACTTTCTACTATAGATGATTTACCTGCACCAACAGGACCAACTAAATATAAAACTTGTCTAGCCTCCTCACCTTTCATAGCTGCTGATTTAAAATAATTAGCTAGCTTCATTATAACTTTGTCGATACCGTAGAAATCATTTTTGAAGAAACCATATTTTCTTATTACATCATTTCCATAGATTTTTCTTATTCTAGGATTTTCTTCACCCTTAAGTTCTTCAATGCCCTTGCTTTTAATCATGTCATATATTCTTTCATGTGCTAATTTAGTAACTTCAGGATGCTCTTTAACAATATTAAGATACTCTAAAAAAGTTCCTTCAAATTTCTCCTTATTAGATCTCTCTCTATCGGTCTCTATAAATTCCTTGAAATTCATACTCATATACACTCCCCCTCCTAATTACAATATATTCATATAAAAGGTTACAGTATGACTATTTTTTATTTAAAAAGTATAGCTATATTGCTATCTATAGTATTTATATTATTTGTTATGTAAAATTATTCTTTATTTTAGAAAAAATATGGGAAGTATTTCAAAAATAATAGCCCGATTTATTACATAAGCCAAAAAAGCAGATTCATAAGAATCCACTTTTTATTCTCTATTTTTCAATGCATCACTTAATGAAATTTTATTTATATATCTTTTCAAAAGCAAGGTGCTTACATAATAAGAAGTTAGGACTATTACCACTATATAATTAGATTTCTTTTGATTCATAGATTCATTCATCATCTGTCTATTCATAAAAACATATAATCCAATTCTATAATCAACAATTCCCCCAACATTAAAAGAATATATCTTATTACTTTGAGTATCCTTCAAAAGAATACTATCTCCTTTCCTTACATGAAATTTATCCGCAAAACTTGAGGACACATATGCATTTTTATCATTATCATCAATTTTATAATCGTAAAAGACGCTATCTTTATTAATTCCCTGTACAGTTACATTCATGTTAGTATCAAAGTCATCACAATACATTGTAAGTCCTTTAATATAGCTCTTTTCTACTTCATCATTTTCATTAACTTCAATAGGTATCTTTAATATATACGTGTAATCTACAACAGCATCTTTTCCAACATGACTAACAAAAGAAGATACAGTGCTGCTCATACCTAATCCTAAAATAAGTATAAACATTGCAAATACAACTCCAATAAACAGCATAACATTACCTTTGAATTCTCTAACAAGCTGTAGTATTTTGAACTTAACCATAAAGTTTAAAATACTTATATCAACATCCTTTTGATTTTTCCTTTTCTTTTCCTTCCTCAAAAGCTGAAGAGGCGTTCTATTAAGCTGCTTGGATACTATTAAGTAATTAACAAAAGTAACTATAATTATTGGAACTGCTATACCCATAAAAAAAATATATATAGGAAATGAAACATTAATTTTGGGGAACGAATAATTTCCTGCACTTGCCTCTCCTAGTGACCCTTCCATTACAAATCCTAATATTGTACCGAGTACAGCCCCAATGATCACTATTACTAAGGGCAGAATCATAAAATGATTCAATATTTCTCTTTTTACATATCCTAAAGAATACAATGTTCCTATTATAGGATTTTCTTTATCTATTATGCTTACTATAACCATGGAAATAACAAAACCTATCAAAAAACATAATAGAACTCCAATTAATACTGCTA
>JAEWPL010000311.1 GCA_023460615.1 Pseudomonadota bacterium
ATTTGGTTATGGTTTAACAATTGATGATTTAAAGCAATTCAGACAAACAGGAAGTTTAACTCCAGGACACCCAGAATACGGTCATACAAAAGGTGTTGAAATAACAACTGGACCATTAGGTCAAGGAATCTGTAATGCAGTAGGTATGGCCCTTGCTGAAACTTACCTTGCAAACAAATTTAACAAAGAAAACTTTAATGTTGTAGATCACAACACTTATGCAATTGTTGGTGATGGATGTCTTATGGAAGGTATCTCAGGAGAAGCATCATCTCTTGCAGGAACTTTAGAGTTAGGTAAATTAGTAGTTTTATATGATTCAAATAATATATCAATTGAAGGAAATACTGATATAGCATTTAGAGAAGATGTAGCAAAGAGATATGAAGCTTATGGATGGCAAGTTCTTAATGTTGCAGATGGAAATGATATAGAAGCAATTTCAAATGCAATTGATGAAGCTAAGAAAGAAACTAAAAAGCCAAGCTTAATCATAGTTAAGAGCCAAATTGGATATGGATGTCCAGCTAAGCAAGGAAAGGCAGCAGCTCATGGTTCACCTTTAGGCGCTGATAACATAGTTGAATTAAAGAAGACTTTAGGTTGTGAACAAAAAGACTTCTACGTACCAGACGAAGTATATAAGAACATGGAAACATATAAGAATGCAGGAGCGGCTAAAGAAGAAGAATGGAATAACTTATTCAATGAATACTCAAAAGCTTATCCAGAATTAGCAGCTGAATATAAAGCTTGGATGACAGGTGAAGTGAATAAAGAAGCTTTACTTGAAAACGAAGATTTCTGGAAGTTCGATGGTCCTATGGCAACAAGAGAATCATCAGGGAAAGTTATTAACAGATTAGCTGAATTAGTTCCAAATTTAATTGGAGGATCAGCAGATTTAGCTCCCTCAAATAAGAGTGACATGGCTGGAAAGGGAGATTACTCAGCTGAAAATAGAGGAGGACAAAATCTTCACTTTGGAGTAAGGGAACATGCTATGGCAGCTATAACTAATGGTATATGTGCTCATGGTGGATTAGTTCCATATTGTGCTACATTCTTCGTATTTAGTGATTACATGAAGGGTGCTATGAGACTTTCATCTCTTATGAAACTACCAGTAGTATACGTTTTAACTCATGATAGTATCGGAGTAGGAGAAGATGGACCAACTCACCAACCAATAGAACAATTAGCGGCTCTAAGAAGTATGCCAAATATGACAGTATTTAGACCAGCAGATTCTAAAGAAACAGCAGCAGCTTGGTATTATGCAGTAACAAATGGAGAAACTCCAACTTCATTAGTTTTAACAAGACAAAAACTTCCACTATATGATGGATGTGCAAAGAGAGCATTAAAGGGAGCATATATAATTAAAGATTGTGAAAAGGAAGTGCCAGATGTTCTATTAATGGCATCAGGTTCAGAAGTTGAGCTTGTATTTAAGGCAGCTGACGAATTAAAGAACAAAGGTATAGAAGCTAGAGTAATCAGTGTACCTTCATTTGAATTATTCGATGAACAAGATGAAGAATACAAAGAAAGTGTTATGCCAAAGAGCGTAAGAGCTAGAGTAGCAGTAGAAGCGTTGAGTTCATTCGGATGGTATAAGTATGTTGGACTTGATGGAGATGTTATATCATTAGATCACTTCGGAGCATCAGGAAAGGCAGAAGACTTATTTGAACAATTCGGATTTACAGTTGAAAATGTTGTAAACACTGCATTAAAAGTTTTAAATAAATAAAAAAATAAGGTAAATAATTTTAAGGGTTTCTTTAAGTAATAAATTATTTAAAGATGCCCTTTTTTAACGTATAGGAAATTATTTTGTTTTTGAAAAGTAAACTTAGGTTAAAACATGACTTTATTACTAGAATCATGACTGAAAAATGATTCAAATAAAATGAAAAAATATAATTTTATAGAAATGAAATGTAACAATATGGTTGTATACAAGTTGTTCGAAAAAACTGCTAAACTTGTATACAAGCTATGTAAGGATAGCTAAAGCCAGTAAAATACAGGGCTTAATAAGTTGCAGATAAATTTGAAAAGGAGGATATTATGAAAAAAGTTTTATTAAATGTACTAGTAATGATTTTATTTGTTATTGGTGGATTAGGTATAAAAGCAAGTGCATCTATAGATTTTGATGGAAAGACTTTAGATACAGGAATCTATTGGTATGGTATAGGTGATGTGGCTGAAAAGTATGTTCCAGATCAGTACAATCCTTATTTTGATTCTAACAAGCCAACAATGATTGTTTTGCATGGATGGCAGAATAATTCAACACGTAATCTTCATAGAATAACTTTTAATAGTAAAAATAATAATGCAAGTTTAGGCATCGATAATAACTTAGCTGACTACTGGATAAACAAAGGATGGATTGAGGATATTATTGGACTCAAAAGGATGGCAAAAAGACATCATCGCCTGTAGATGATACTTTCAATAAAGTTCAGTGGTAGTAGTAGAAAGTTTCACACTAATTGAATATAATATATATTTATAAGTAGTGGTGAAGAGGTGATTTTTACTCATGCTGGCTTCGGAACTTATGGAGAACAAAGCGGGGATAATAAAGCTGATATATCTAATGAAGAACAGATAGATAAGGCAGTTAAATATACTGTTAAGTTTTTAAAAAGCTTATAATTAAAATAGAGCTTATAACATTTATGTAGATGTTAAGCTCTATTTTTTTAACGTTTTAACTTTGATAATGATTTTATTAAGGAAGAAGAAATCATTATCCCAAATGATATGGCAATACCAATGGCAACTGTTAATATGCCATTATTTAAGGCAGAAGCATAATCTTTTTCAAGAAAAGATGTGATACTGCTATAAGCTAGTATTCCAGGAACTAAAGGAAATATTCCAGGAATATAAAACATTGAGGCAGGTGTATGAATTATCCTTGCCATAAGCTCACTGTATAAGTTAACAATTAAGGCTCCTACAAAGGATGAAATTACTGAATTAGATGTCTGATTTAATGTAATACTATAGGCAATCCATCCTAAGCCTCCTGCTAAACCACACCATATAATTTTTTTTCTATCTATATTAAATAGAATTACAGGAAAAACACTTCCTAAGAAAGAAAGTAAAGTCATCTTTAGTAACATATTATTAAAATCCTTTCATACCTATAATTAATGAGGATAAAACTCCACATCCTACAGAAGCAATGATTAATGCAGCTTCAAAAAATTTAGATGCACCTGAAGAATAGTCACCGTATAACATATCTTTGATACTGTTAGTTAATACTACTCCAGGAACAAGAATCATTATAGAACCTGTAATAACATTATTTTTATTAATATCAGGTAATATTAAGCTGGATAGGAGACTAAGAAGTCCAATTATAATTCCAGCAAGATAGTAATCTATAAATTGAATAAAACCAAGTTTGGTCATCTTATCAAAAAGTATATATGTAATTAGACATACAACAATAGAGGCAAGACCATCTAAAATTGTTCCATTAAAAAAGAGAGTATATATAAATCCAGTCATACAAGCGGCAAAGGTTCTAACTTTAAAGGTAAAGGTGGGAGCTTCTTTTATTTTTTCTAAAGCATTTTTTGCTTCCTCATATGTCATTGGATTTTCAGTTATCTTTCTAGAAAAGGAATTTATAAGTTCAATTTTATATAAATCTACACATTTATCTTTAACTTTTCTTATAGAAGTATATTTATTAAGCTCTGAGTCTTCTAC
>JAEWPL010000312.1 GCA_023460615.1 Pseudomonadota bacterium
AAGGAAGACTTTAATATATCGAGATTTTTAAGATCTCTTAAGAAATTAAAATCTAAAAGATTATTTAATAATAACTTGTCACCTTCATCTAAGTTGTTACTGTTTTGCAAAAATCTATATTTTGAGGCTAGCTTAAATATTTCTTTTGCTAGAGCTTTATAGGCTTCTTCAAAATCTAAGCCTTGCACATCTTTTAAAGAGATTGCTATCACAGGATATTGTCCCATGAACTGTTCACAAAATTCTTTATCTTTATAGATTTCTTTATCTTTGAATAATTCTATATGGCAAGATAAGTCTTTTTCATCTTTATAATTTATAGATAAAAAAGAATTAAACATACTCAAAGTAAGTGACTTACCAAAGCGACGAGGTCTTGTAATTAAAAGGACTTGAGAGGATTCGTCTTCAAAAACAATTTTTAAAGCTCTAGTCTTATCTACATAATAGAAATTATTTTTTACGATATTTTCGTAAGACTGCTTACCTTTTGGCAATTTTAATAAGCTTTCTGTCATAAAAAATTCCTTTAATTGCTATTATGTTTTACTTCTTGTTTTCTTAACTAGAAAACGATTAGTACTAAATAATTTACGACGAACAAGATCACTACTGCTAATTAACCTTCAATAATAATCGCTTATGCTTGTTCGTCGTAAAATTTATAGTCTATGAAAATATAAAAGTAAGTATGCGCTCGGCTACTTTATTAGTTGCTATATCGATATCAGACTTTTCCCATAAATCTTTTGGATATGAAACCAAAGAACTAGCGATTGCATATTTACTGTCTTTATATCCATCTTTAGCTGAAACTGACTTTTGCTTCTTTGTTTTGAACCAAGAATTGCTTATTGACTTATTTATATCCTCTTCAAGAAGAATTTTGTTACCTAACTTGTTAACGTAACTTTCAAATTCTTCAGCGCTAGAAATATTTGCATTGGCCATTATTGATATTTTATCTCTGCCACTTGATGGCATAATATGTTCAATATTGACATTTTCACTAAAATTAAATTTTGAGGCTTGCCCCCTTTCTTTTAAGTAGAGATATTCATTTAAAAAAACAAGTATATTGTTATCATATTCAAGAATTGATTCTTTTAAACTATCTCTAGTCCATTTTTCGTTAATATGCTTTGAGAAATCTTCTTTGATAACGTCTATGGTAACGTTAGGATCAACCAATTTTAAATTTTCAGAAAATAGGAAGGTTTTAAATTTATTACTTGAATAACCGTAGTCCACTAATTCTAATACTGTAAATAATTTAATTAAGCATTCACATATTGGAAGAAGTGTTTCGTTCTCAATTTCATCCGCCTTAAATCTTGATAAGTAAGAAATAAGGAAGAGCTTTGCGTTCTCATTAAATTTTAATAGAAGTTTTACTAATGGAAAATCTTGGATCTGAAACCATGTATCTACGATGTTCTTAAAAGAGGCACAAATTTCTAATGGTTTTAGAAGCAAATCCTTATTTATCTCAGTATAGTATTTTCTAACACCAGGAGTAGTTGTAGAGGAATCTAAAGATCTCGCTCTTGTAATATACATCAACTGCTGAAGAACAGAATCAATTCCAATTATTCCCTTTAGGCTAAGATTTGAAGCTGTTTTGCAAATGTGCTCCCACTCATTGTTAAATTGTTCTTTTTCATCTCCTGCGTTTGAATACAATTTGGCTGAAATAATATCAGCATCAGATAGAGGCATGCCTGTTGAATTTAAAGAGTTAAACATTGTAATTGCTTGCTCTATTTTCCAGCTTCTTATTTCAATGATTTGGCATTTCTTTAAAAACGAGCTTGCAAATTTATTTAATTGAGATTCGTTATAATTTTCTAACTTTTCATAGAAAAATTTGAAGTTTCTAAAAAAGTTTGTGTACTTATTATCTTTCTGTTTTCTTGGGATCTTATAACAAGAAGCTTCTGCTTCAGAGAAAGATTTAGAACTTAAAATCTTTTGTAACTCTGACCTATATTGTTCATTGATGGACTGATTTTTGAGTAAAACTCTTTCAGTAACCAATTTATCCCAATTTTCTTCAAAGTCTATAAGATCTTCTTCATCAGCTTTGTAAAGAATATACAAAATAGTATTGTGATATTGGTTTAATGCAGCCTCTAATCTTTTTGTCTCAGGGGTTTTTGATAGCTTACCTAGAGTATTTATTATTTGTAAATGAAGTGCTTTTAACAAAAGAATAAATGTGGTTGTTCTTTGTTGTCCATCAATTAAGTTAAACTGATTATCTTGAACATCAAGAATAATTGTTCCGAAAAAGTATGGATCCTGATCTGTAGAATCTTCACTAGAGCGAATAAAGTTTTCAACATCCTGCCATAATTTGTCACATTGAGAAATTGTCCATGAATAGGCTCTTTGATATTCTGGAATAACAAACTGTTGCTCTTTACTAATTCTCAAATAATTACTTATTAGTTTTAGTTTTGGTTCGATATCTTTTTCTGCCATAAGTGTAGACTCCTTAAAATAAGTAGGCATAAAAGTAGCGTTTTGATTTTATCATTAACAACACCAACTAACTCCAGTATTGAGCTACTTCTTAAACAATTTTAGATTTGTGTCAATAAATTCTACTATTTATAAGTGCACTGATTAAAGCATAAGAGTGTCTTTAGTTTTTTGTTTTAATATCAAAAGATCTTTGTAAAGAGGGGCAATTAACAACATAGACAAAATTTTGTTTAAGAAATTTCATTGTGAATTAGTTTGATTACACTTATTTATCTCAAAAGGCGCAATCTACTATAATTAGTCAAACAAAACGTTTATCACAAATACAAAACTTTCATTTTGTAACCAATTTAATTCAATTACTGTGGTACCACGATATCGTCACTGATCTGATCATCAGGATCTTCTGTTTCCTCTTGTACAAAGTCGTCATCATACTTGTACTGCTCGATAGACATCTTCTCATCTTGCAAGCTGTCATCTAAGGAGAAGTCCTTAGGATAGAGATCGGTTGAACTAATATCAGGTAATTGCTCTCTGTCGTATGGGAAATTTAGTAAAGCATTAGTTTGAATTACGCAGGCTACACCTTTTACAAACTCAGCTCTCCATAAAGGGAGCTCCCCTTTATGAGCTAAATCATTAACGTATTTTTCAAGCTCATGGTAGTAATCTTGCCACAAGGAGTTAATCTCGTTTAACTTAGCGCCGTCTTCTTCATTTACATTAGCAATAGACTCTAAACGGTAGTTAAACTCTTTAGTATAAGTTTGGTAGGATTTAGCTGCTTCAAAACCACAGATATCATTATCACGACTTGAGATACACTCTCTTTGTAAGAAGTAATCACCAAATCCATAAATTCTAAATAAGGACAATAGTGTTATCCCAAGATTACCTCTTTTATCCTCACCTACAGCATCATCTAAGCTGTCATTGCTAAAGATAGACTCTTGCCAAGCTTTAGCAAATAAATCCCACTTATCTACCACGTTTTGGTAAAGATCTGTTTTTAAAGGTGAGGTTTTAAAGTAATTTTCAATACCTTGAACACAATCTGATGATCCAAAATAGAATTGCTCTCCATTAGCACCTTCAAAGAAAGAGCATAAAGACTCTAAATGCTCATCAGTTATAGTCTTACCATTAGTACCTTGTCTAAAGGCGTTTTCAGCAACTAACTTTAAGGATTTTGGTTTACCTGATAAATGCCATACTCTCATTAGCATCTGACGATAGATTAAAGAGCGCAGTGCTTGAGCTTGATTGATATCAGGCAAACTTAAACAGAAGCTTCTATAAAAGTCCTGCCACATCTTTAAAGACTTCTCAATTGCATTGATAGCATTGATATTGCCTCTTACTCTTCTGTATAACACTGAAGAGTACTTTAAAAGCTCCATCTCATAACGAGAATCAATGTCATAGACTAAGGTTGTAGGATCGTCTTGGTAATTTTTTACAGTATAAAAGCTGTTAGGTATTTCTTTTAATTTGCG
>JAEWPL010000313.1 GCA_023460615.1 Pseudomonadota bacterium
ACTAAAGTTACAATCGCAGGTTTTATGTAGTGATATTTGTCGTTTTTATATAGGTAATCTTCAACATCGAAGTTTTTATCACTAAGCTCTTTTTCAAGATTCTCTTTAGCACCACGATAGCCATGTCTTTGATCATAGGCGGTAACTGCTTTAAATACAGCTTTATGAGCAGCTTCTTGATCAGAGGCTTTTACAGTGGTGTAGATTTCAATGCCATCAGTGTAGGCACTCTCACCTAATTTGTCTAAAGCAAATTGACGGGCTCTTTCAGCTACATATGGAGCATAGCCTTCAAGTTGACTTGCATGGAACTGAGCTTTGTAAGGCTCAGCATCAGCTTTTTCATATTCCTCTTTAGTGATATAGCCTAAAGAGTACATTCTGTCTAACACTACATGGCGACGCTCTTTTGAGCGGGTAGGATTAGATATTGGGTTTAGGGTAGATGGAGCTTTAGGTAAACCTGCAATAGTTGCCATTTGACCTAGGGTTAACTCATCTAAAGTTTTACCATAGTAAGTTTGAGCAGCTGCAGCTACGCCATAAGAGCGATGACCTAGAGCAATCTTATTTAAGTAAAGCTCAAAAATCTCGTCTTTTGATAAAACTTGTTCAATTCTTAAAGAGATAAAGATCTCTTTTAACTTACGTTTGATTGTTTTTTCACGAGTTAAAAAGAAGTTTCTTGCAACCTGCTGAGTAATGGTACTAGCACCTTGCTTTGCTTGTGCTGAACTTGCTGTAACAACAGCCGCTCTTAGAATACCGATAGGATCAATACCATTGTGCTCGTAGAAACGGGTATCCTCGATAGCTAAAAAGGCTAATTTTAATTTCTCAGGGATTTTATCAATGGATACAGGAATTCTTTTGCTCTCACCAAATTCGCCGATGAGTTTATGATCTGCTGAGTAAATCTTCATAGGAGTTTCAAAAGAAACATCCTTTAACATTTCTACATCAGGAAGGTCACCTAAGGTTTGATAGTAAAGACCAGCGCCTGCAACCCCACTTAGACCTACGCCAAAAAGACCAGTCCAAAAGGTAAATTTTACAAGTTTTAAAAGCACAATCGCCCCTATATTTTTAAGCTAATTATTAAATGCTATTTTACCAAAGAATTGCTAAGTTAACTTACAAATACAAAAGCAATTTTTAAAGCTTAAAAATCCTAGTACCAGTTTCTGTTTTAAATTGAAATTTGCTAATAATCTTAGGCAAGATTAGTTTATAATTTAAGAAGTTAATTTGTATAGGTTTTATATGTCGCAAAAGAATCAGCAAAGGATCTTTTTAGTAGGCCCTATGGGCGCTGGTAAAAGCACTATTGGTAAGTCTTTAGCTTTAGTTACTCAAAAGGCCTTTTTAGATATTGATGAGGAAATTGTACGCTTTGCAAATCGTTCAATTCCAACCATTTTTAAAGAAGATGGTGAAAGTGTTTTTAGACAAATTGAAACTCAAGTTTTAAAAAATTGTTTAAAGTATGACGCTATCATTGCAACAGGTGGTGGCATTATTGGTAAAGAAGAGAATCGAGCCATTTTAAAAGAAAATGGTTTAGTAATTTATCTGCATGCAAGCGTTGAGACTCAATATATGAGAACTCTAAAAGACAACGGCAGACCAATGATTGCTGTAGAGGATAGACGCGCAAAGTTAAACGAGATCTTTAATGTTCGCTACCCTTTGTATAAGGATGTAGCTGATCTTGAAATAGACACTAATACTCACACTGTACATGAATGTGTAGAACAGATTAAAGCAAAATTAAAGGAAATGTCATGGAATCTATCACTGTAGGCTTAGGCGAGCGTTCCTATCCAATCTATATCGGAACTAATCTTGAGTATGGCAAGTTAATTAAACAAGCGCTACCTAAAGTTAAAGACTTAATGGTAGTCACTAATGATACTGTAGGTCCTTTATATTTTGAGAAAGTACAAAAGTCCCTACAAGAGCAAGGATTTAATGTTCATGAGTGCGTGTTAAAAGACGGCGAATGCTATAAAACTTTAGATTCTTGGTGGCAAATTCTAACTACCTTGTTAGAGCAACAATTTGGTCGTGATGGCGCCATTGTAGCTTTAGGTGGTGGTGTTGTAGGTGATATGGCTGGCTTTGCAGCTTCTGTTTATCAACGTGGTATTCCTTTTGTACAAATTCCAACCACACTTTTGGCTATGGTTGACTCCTCAGTAGGTGGTAAGACTGCTATCAATCACCCACTTGGTAAGAACATGATTGGTACTTTCTATCAGCCAAAGGCGGTGATGGCAGATTTAAATTGTTTAAAGACTCTTCCTCAAAAAGAAATTAGCGCAGGTTTAGGTGAGGTGGTTAAAACCGGTATCATCTACGATAAAGAGTTCTTTGACTTTTTAAATAGTGATATTGAAAAGACTTTTGATCATGATTTAGCTACACTAAGCCACATCGTAAAAAGATGCTGTGAGATTAAAGCATTAGTAGTGTCTCAAGATGAAAAAGAGCATGGTTTACGTGCGATTTTAAATTTTGGACATACCTTCGGTCACGCTATTGAGGCTTACCTAGGTTTTGGTACTTGGCTACATGGTGAAGCTGTTGGCTTAGGTATGGTGATAGCAGCTGCTTTAGCTAAAACTCGTAACATGATTTCACAAGATGAGTTTGAAAGCATTGTTACTTTATGTAAAAAAGCTAAGTTACCAACTAAAATCCCTGAAGCGATGACTGGCGATGATTTCATTCACTTTATGCGTCACGATAAAAAAGTTCGCAGTGGCGTAATTTGCTATGTATTGCCAACTACTTTAGGTAAAGTTGATTTATACAAAGATGTAAGTGATGAGGAAGTTTGCAAGTTAATTGCAAGTTTAAAAGCTGAGTAAAATATGCAGAATTTAGGTTATTCCTTCCCTAAGTCTTTTGTAAAGTGTGCTAAAGCACTGTGTGAGCAATTCTCTTATGGTGATAAGTGGATCTTTTTGTCAGGGGATAGTGGCTCTGGCAGAACCTCTATTTGTGAGCATGTAGTAAATACTCTAGAGGGTAAATTTAATACTATCTTTATTCCTTGCAAAGACGACTTATCCTTAGTAGCTTTAAGAAAGTTATTTTTACAACAGATAGCTCCAAATTTATCCTGGGATGAGCACAAACCTTTAAATCAGACTGTAAAGGAATTGTCCTTACCTACAAGAGAGAAATTCTTAATTGTAATTGATGACATAGATTCTGTGATAAATTCCTTTTATGAGGAAGTCATGGACTTATATGCTCAGTGTAAAGGACTACGTCGTTTCTCATTTTTAGCGGTAGCTCACTTACTTTGGACTCAAAATAAGCTTAAAGACGCTAATAATGATAAGCTAGACATTAAAGAAATCTGTGTACCTAATATTAGTCTTGAGGAAGCACTGTTAATTTGTCAGCAAAGATTTGTTTTCTCAAAACTAGAAAAAGTTTATAACACCATTTTGCCAAAGTTACCTAATGCTTTAGCAAGCTGTGAGGGTAACATTAGCAAAGTAATCAAACTAACGGAGAAACTTATGAGCGATCCTATCGAAGTGAACAATGAAAACCAAGACTTGCTATCAAAGAACAAAGATCTTGAGCCAAAAAAGAAACACAATACTACTGCGTTGTTTATTTCTATTATCTGTTTAGTGATTGTAATCGCCTTGTTAGTGCCGGTGTTCCTAGGTTCAAATATAGTAGATAAAGTTTTAGGTAGTAGTGATAACAAGGCAGAGCAAGCTGTAGAAACTACTGCTACAAATGCTGCTGAGACTAAAAAAGAGCAATCTATTGATCCTTTAGCTGTATCAGAAGGTGCTGTTGATAACATCAAAGCTGAAGGTCCTAAAGGCGATGAGAAAAACGCAGCTGAGGATATTGGCGGTCTTCTTGATCACGTAGATGAAGGTGTAGCCTTAGAAGGTAGTAAAGCTACTACTAAAAATAGCGTTACTCTAGAAGGTGAAACTCTAGATGCTATTGAGAAAAAAGAAAGTAAAGATCCCAGGCAATCAGTGGCAGGATCTGTAGAACAAAAGAAGGATACCACTAATCAAGTTGTAACTTTAGCTCGTGAGAATAATGCTTTACATAAAGCTGAGATTGAAAAAGAAGATAAAGAAGCAGCCCTAAAGCAAAAAGCTTTAGAAGAGCAATTTGAAAAAGAGAGACAAAAATCTCGTGAAGCTGTACTTGCTTTAGATAAAGAAAAAGCTGACAGTAAGGCTTTAACTGTAAAAGCTCCTGTAAAAGAAGCTAAAGCTCAAGAGTCAAAGACAAAAGCTCAAAAGACAGTTGTAGCAAAGTCTCAAGCTAAAGCTTTGAAAACTTTACCTGTTCCAGGGGCAGCTAGTGAATTGTCCTCCATCAATCCTAAGCACTACACATTACAAGTAAGTGCAGGTCGTTTGCGTGCACCTTTATTACAAGTTGCCGATTTTGTGGATGGCAGATACTGGATTTATCAAACTACACGTGAGGGAAAGCCTTGGTATGTACTTATCATGGGCGATTTTTTGACCGCTAAAGAAGCTATGGCAAAGGTAAGTTTATTACCACAAAAAATTAGAAAAACTGGTCCTTTTGCAAAGCGCTTTAGTAAAGTTCAACAAGAAATGAGTATGCGTTAACGTGAAAAGTAAAAACTTTTTAATTGCAGGTTCAATTTTATCTGCAGATTTATTAAATCTTGAGCAAGATGTTAAACAAGCTTTAGACGAAGGTGTAGATGTAATCCATTTTGATGTCATGGATTACCACTTTGTACCTAATATGACTTTTGGACCAGCTTTTCTAAAAGCTATGCGTCAAAAGTTCCCTAAGGCAATTTTTGATGTGCATTTAATGGTATCTCCTTGCAGTGAGAATATCGTAGATGACTATGCAAAAGCAGGTGCTAATTGGATTTCCTTCCATCCTGAAGCTTGTGTACACACTGAGCGCATGCTAACCCATATTCAGGAATTAGGTTTAAAAGCAGGTGTAGCACTAAACCCAAGCACTCCACCACAGATGTTACGTTATCTATGGGACAAATTAGACTTTGTGCTAGTGATGACTGTAAATCCAGGTTTTGGTGGTCAAAAGACTATCCCTGCTACTTTAACTAAAGTTGCTGATGTTAAAGCTATGGCAAAAGAAGCTAATAAAGACATCTTAGTTGAGGTAGATGGTGGTGTTAAAGCATCTAACATCAAAGAGATTGCATCTTTCGGTGCTGATGTCTTTGTAGTCGGCTCTGCTTTCTTTGGCGCTGAAGATAAAAAAGAAGCGCTAAATAGTTTACATCAAGCATTAAATGATGAATAACGCACTTCCAAAAGCTCTGCTATTTGATTTAGACGGAACTTTAGCTAACACTATTTTGCAATTAGCTATAGCAGCTTCAAAAGCTGCTATAGCTTTAAATATTGCCCCACCTTCAATCGAGGAGACTAAAGGGTATGTGGGCAATGGTGTAAACATGTTGCTAGCTAGAGTAATCAAAGGTAAGTTTGATATAGAGCAGTCTGATGTAGATCCTGTATTACTTCAAAAAGCTAGAGCAGTTTTCAATCAAGAATACTTAAAAGGTCTTGATAAAGACTATGAGCTTTATGAGGGCGTGAAAGAGGGCTTAGAGTATTTTAAAAGTATAGGTCTTAAGCTTGCGGTTGTGACTAATAAGCCTCAGATGTTTGCAATTCCATTACTTAAATGTATGGGAATTTCAAAATATTTCGATTATGTGTTAGCAGGTGAAGTTATCGATAAAAGAAAACCTGATCCAAAGCCTATTTTTTACACACTAGAGCAATTAAAAGTGGCTAAAAATAGTGCATGGATGATAGGTGATTCTGATAATGATATTATTGCAGCTAATAATGCAGGTATCACTAGTGTATTTTTTACTTATGGCTATAATCGTGGCGATAGTAAAAAAATGCATTATGACTATAAATTTGATAAATTTAGCCAATTAACCGATTTAATTAAAAAATTACAACAACAAAAGGTATAAAAAATGTCGAAAGAAATCATCTTTAGTGGTATTCAACCATCAGGAGAATTGTCAGTTGGTAATTACATCGGATCACTACGCAACTGGGTTGGATTACAAGATGAGTACGAGTGCATTTACTGTGTAGTAAATGAGCATGCTATTACCGTTCGCCAAGATCCTAAAGAGTTACTTGAGAGATCATTAAATACCTTAGCTATCTTTATAGCTGCTGGTATCGATCCTAAAAAGAGCACTTTATTCTTACAATCTCATGTTCCTGCTCACTGCCAGTTATCTTGGGTTTTAAACTGCTACACTCAAATGGGTGAGTTAAACCGTATGACTCAGTTTTAAGACAAAGCAAAAAGATATGCTGAGAATGTAACTGCAGGTTTATTTGATTATCCTGTACTTATGGCTGCCGACATTCTTTTATATCAAGCAAACTTAGTTCCTGTAGGTGACGATCAGAAACAACACATTGAAATTACTCGTGATATTGCTGAGCGTTTCAACAGCCTTTACGGTGAAACCTTTGTGTTACCAAAAGGCTTCTTCCCAAAAGCTGGTGCTCGTGTAATGTCTTTACAAGATCCTACTAAGAAGATGTCAAAGTCAGATGACAATCAAAACAATGTAATTAGAATTCTAGAAGATCCTAAGTCTATTGTTAAGAAGATGAAGCGTGCGGTAACTGACAGTGATAATCCACCTTCAATTAGATATGACTGGGAGAATAAGCCTGGCGTATCCAACCTACTTGAGATCTTATCAGCTTGCACTAATAAGAGTATTGATAGCTTAGTAGAGCAATATGATGGTCAAATGTACGGTACCTTCAAGTGTGATGTAGCCGATGCTCTAGTTGCTCTATTAGAGCCAATTCAGACTCGTTACAAGGAGTTACGTGCTGATGAAACTTATCTAAAGGAAATTCTAAAAGAAGGTGCTGATAAGGCTTCAGAGCGTGCTAATAAGACTTTAAATGCTGTTTATGAAAAGATTGGCTTTATGCTACCTTAATTAAAACAAGTAAAAACACACAGCGAAAAAAAAATAAAGCCCTGCAATTGCAGGGCTTTTTTTCAATTACTCTCGGTCAAACTCTAGTGCTTGTCCTTGAGTTTCACTTACAAGCTTGCCGTTTTCAACTACCAAGTTTCCGTTTACGATAGTGTGCACTACAGCTGATGAGAAACTGTGTCCTTCAAATGGTGACCACTTACAACTTGAAGCAATTAAATCTTTAGTAACAAGAGTTCTTTGAGTTGGATTTACAATTGCTAAATCAGCTGCATACCCCTCTTCAATACGACCTCTGTTTTTAATTCTAAATCTCTCTGCCACATTTGAACTTGTAACTTTAGCAATAGTCTCTAAAGTAATTTCCTTGCGTTTCCACAAATCTAATAGTGCAAGTAATGAGAACTGCACTGATGGTAAGCCTGAGGCGCACTTAAAGTATTGATTGCCTTTAGCTGCAAGTTCATGTGGTGCATGATCTGTACCAACGGTTGTGATAACCCCTGACTCTAGAGCTTGCACCAGAGCTAAACGATCTTTTTCTGTTTTAACTGCAGGATTGCACTTTAAGAAAGGACCTTTTTGTGCATAGAAAGATTCAGAGAAATAAAGATGAGGAATACAAGCTTCACCCGAGATTTGACGAGTCTTTACATTACCATACATCAAATCTTTAAGCATAGCTACTTCTTGATAAGTAGATAAGTGCATTAAGTGAATTCTAGCACCTGTCTCTTTGGCAATTTGAATTGCTAAAGCTGTAGATTTAATACAGCAATCGCGTGATCTGATAATGCCGTGCATGCTAAATGGGACATTGTTACCATAAGTGTTTTTAGCAATTTTTTCATTAGCTAAAATGGTCTTAGTATCCTCACAATGCAAAGCAATAATAGTTCTTGAGTTTTCAAAGATCTTAGTAAGCTTCTCATAATCGTCAACTAGCAAATTACCAGTTGAAGATCCCATAAAAACTTTAATACCTGCAATCTCATTTACAGGAGCTTTTTTTAACTCCTCAAGATTGTCGTCGGTTGCACCTAAATAGAATCCAAAATTTGCCACACTGTCACGTCTTGCAATATCTTTTTTAGCATTTACAAGTTCCATGGTAGTAGTGGACGGATTGTTATTTGGCATATCTAAAAAACTTGTAACACCACCTAAAACAGCAGCTCTTGATTCACTGTAGATGGTAGCTTTTTGAGTCATACCAGGCTCTCTAAAATGTACATGCTCATCAATTAAGCCTGGGAATACAATCTGCTCATGGCAATCTAAAACTTTTGCTTCACTGTCAGAGAGGTTATTACCAATTTTTGCAATGATATTTCCGTCAATAAGTAAATCATTGCGTATAATACGGTCATGGGTAACTAATAAAGCGTCTTTTAAAAGTATCTTTGACATAGTCTGCTCCTTTGATATTAGTTGCGATTTTAATAGAAAGCTTAAAAAAATAATATGAGTAATACTGATAATTTATTCTCACCTAGATTTTTCCTAAAGGATGTAACCATCCATAAAAAGGAGAGAATGTTCAAAAGCTATTTTGCCATGGATAGCTATGATGTTTCTTACAAAAGATTTGATGGTAAAGAATCTCCAATTGTAACTCGTGAATTATTTGAACGTGATTCTTACGCTGTAGCAGTACTAGCTTGGGATGAGAAGACTGACGAGATTGCTTTAATTGAGCAATTTAGACCAGGTGCTCTATCTGATCCTGTAACTCCTTGGTTAATTGAGATAGTAGCAGGCATCATCGATAAAGGTGAATCAACAGTACAAACTGCTATTCGTGAAGCAAAAGAAGAGATTGGTGTAACCATTAGTGAAAATGATCTTTTCTGCTTTAAGACTGTGTACCCATCTCCAGGTTGCATCACTGAGAAAGTAACTTTATATGTTGCTAAAACTGATTTAAGTCACCTAGGCAATCACGGTGGTCTAGAGAGTGAGTGTGAGGATATTAGAGTATTTAAAGCAAAACTTAGTGATGCTTATGAGCAAGTGCTTCATGGCAGAATCAACAATAGCATTGCTATGATTGGTATTCTTTATCTAATGCACAATAAAGAAGAAGTGTTAAAACACTTTGCTAAGTGATCTAAATTTAACTTGTAGCCGTACGGCTACAAGTAATTTAAAAGCCCACCATATAATCTACACTTGCTCAAAGTGTACACAGTTTATGGATTCAAAGATAGCAATGTAGCTGTAGACTGTCTTACCTTCAAACTCAACTGCTTTCTTATAGCAGTTAATCTGCTCTGTAGCTTCAGCAATTTTCTCTTGTAAGATATTTGGATGTTGCTGTGCTTTAGCTTTGCTAAAGTATTTAAACTCAAATAGGTAATAGGCCCCTTTTCGATTATCAACGACTAAATCTGCAAACTTTTCACCTACCATTGGTACTGTAAGTTTCTGCTCTGTGTTTACAGACAACATCTTTAAGTCTTCAAGTTTTGCTCTTACCAAAACTTTAATGGTGTTTTCATTAAAACCTAACAAATGCTGATTGGTAATTCTCAAGGATAAGTATTCAGTTACAGAATCGATAAAGCTATCAAGAGAGTTGTCACCTCGTAACATGGATGTTATATCAA
>JAEWPL010000314.1 GCA_023460615.1 Pseudomonadota bacterium
TTACACCACGAGAATATCTCTCCTTTGAAAGATCTGATTCTTTAATCAAAACTGAAGGAGATGGTTGTAATTTTGGTTCGTCACGCTCGGTTGGAATAAAAGCTGGAGATAAGCTATCAACTTTAATAGTTTGCTTATTTTCTTCTTTTAGAAAATCAGTAAAGTTAATTACATTAGCTTCCACTTCTTGTTGGTTGTAGCTAGTGCTGGTTGCACTTTGATTATAAGCATGATCTACAGACTTTAGGCTTGAACCTTTGGTAATAATGGTAGATACAGGCTCATTCTGGGTAAACTGTCCTTTAATATTGTCATCTACCTTTTGTACAGAAACCTTGTTAGTTTGAGGTACAGGCATCTCTGTAGTACGAGTAATTACAGTACTTACCTCAGGCTTTCTCATTGGTGAGCCAATAGTCTCAAGTGGCTTTAAGTGAGAAACGCCAGCTTTATAAATTACACTTGGCTCCTCGTTATGAGAAGTAGGCTCATGGCCACTTACCTGAGAGCTTGAGGTTTTATTATCAGTAAACTCTACTCTTGTAATATAGGTTGTATGCACCTCATTACCAGAAGCATCTGTGGTAGTTTGGTGAGGCTGTGCCTTTGGCTTATAGGCTAAACCTGAAATAATAGTGGTAGGTCCATTATTGTCAGACTCTTTTTGATCTTCAGCTACCCTATCTGCTGCCTTTGACTCTTGAGGGTAAGTGGATTGACGATTATCTGCTCTTACAGGCTCACGATAGTTGCTGTTACGCTCTGGGTATGGGCGATTATCTCTGTCAAAAACACTAGAAAATCTCTCCTGATGATTTACAGGATGCTCAGCTTGGAAAGCTTGTGGGGCATTAAAGCCACTAGCCTCGGCTCTAGTACCAGGTCCAAAATTAGGCTCAATGCGATCATTAAACTCACGGCTTACGTTACGCATTTTCTCATGCATTGGAGTTTCTTTAGCTCTAATTGGCTTAAGCTGTGCTCGTGGTGGCTCTTGACGATTAGTGTTTGCACCAAAGGCAGGGAAAGGCTCCCTAAAACCTGCCGAGAAAGAATTGCTCAATGGATTTGGAGCGGTATTTAATTGGGTGGATTTGGTATCAAGCTTTCTTACAGGATTATTAAGTGACTTATTAGCATCGTCACTGCCAGCTACTCTTGATTGATAAGGGGTCTCCACCTCATTGATTACAGGCTCACTCTTTCCTTTATTACCCTTTTGAGTATTAGCTGCATTTGAAGCTTCACTTAAATTTTCGGTTGCACTGTTATTATCAACAGCAGCTTTACCATTTTTAATTCTAGCTACAATCTTATTTACTAATAAACCTATAGTGTCACAATACCAAATTGGACCATGAGCGGTTGCTAAGAATAAACCACCTAAGGTTAAAACAATAGGAATTAAAGATGAGATAAAGGATGGGAAATACTTATCAAAGGTTAATAAGAAGAAATCACCTAAAATACCACCAGCACCTACATGACCACTAAAGGATAGTGCTGAGAATAAAGAGCATAGGCCTAAAACAAACAGATCAAAGCCTAAAATAAATAGACCAACTAAATAAAAATCAATTTGCTTTAAAGCAACTCTTTTTATAAATAGCTTATATCCTAAATAGATTAGTACTAATGGAAAGATATAAGTTACATTACCAAAATACTCAAATACCTTTGCTAAAAAAGAATGATCTGCAACTTTTACTAAGTTGTCATTAGCATTAGTAATAAGTTCTCCTGATAAAGCTTTATTTGCTCTTTCTCTTTGTGACATTAAAAGCACAATAGAAATAAAACTTACAATACAGGTTAAGGAAAATAAGAACTTACTTATAAAACTAACGCTTTTTACAGTCGCCTGATGCTCTTGGCGATTTTGCATCTTTTCCTCCGCATTTCATTCTTTTTCTTGGTGACCACAAAACTTTACTTGATTGAAAGAATTTTAGCTTGGGATTTTACTTATCAAAGCTATCGTGTAAAGGTGGCAAAGTCTAATTGTTTTACATTGAAAAACAATTAGTTAGAAATTCTTTTTACATTCATTACAAAACTAATCAATCTTAGCACCATTTAGACTTTGATACAATTTTTAAACCGTTAGAATTGATCTTATCTCACAGCAAAAAATGATTTAAAATAGGCGCAATTTCTAATTGAGGATCCTTATGATAAATATCGTTTTATATAGACCTGAAATGCCTTCAAATGCAGGTAATATTATTCGTCTTAGCGTAAATTGTGGTGCTCGTCTTCACTTTATTGGTCCCCTTGGCTTTTATCTTGATAATGAAAGACTAATGAGAGCAGGTTTAGACTACCATGAGCTTTGCAATCTTACAGTTCATGTAAATTTTGAGCAATTTATGCAAAAAGAACAGCCAAAAAGACTTATTGCCTCAAGCTCCCATGCTCATTTTTCTCATACAGAATTCAAATTTGAAGATGGCGACTATGTAATCTTTGGTCGTGAAAAGGAAGGTTTAGCCGACGAAGTTTATAAAGAGATTAAACCTGAAAACTATATCAAGATCCCAATGGCACCAAATAGTAGATGCTTAAACTTATCTAACTCTGTGGCTGTAGTTGCCTATGAAGCTTGGAGACAATTAGGTTTTAATGGAGCTGTAATTTAAGCTTTAAAAACTTATCTTGAAACAAGAGCAAGGCTCTTGTTTCAAGAGCTACTCTTTCTATCTACATAAGTTCTCTACACTAGCTAAATTCTTCTTTGAACTAACAAAAAAAGACGCTTTGAAAACTACACTTG